>NYYB01000085.1 GCA_002685755.1 Nitrospinota bacterium | reverse complement strand
TCCATCGCCCATTCGTTGGCGTAATAATCGCTGTCAGCCATCGTGAGGGCCTCCTTGGCGTCCGTTTCCTTGCCGCCGTAGAGATTGACGACCCGCGAGCCGATCACCCGGTCGACGGCCGGGGCATCGATCCGGTCGCCCTGCATGCCCTTGCTCACGATCGCGTCGGCCTCGGGGACATGGAAGACGAGCGGGAACTCGCCGGTCCCGGGCCGGCCGACCTCGTAGATGATGGGAACGGCCTTGACGCCCATCTGCTCGAGCGCCTGGACGGTGAGCCAGTAGTCCACCGTCGAGTTTCCTCCGCCCTCGAAGGAGAGAACGGCGCCGTCGGCGTCGAGGAGCCTGGCGAGCTTGGCAACGTAGTGGGCCGAGCGCTCCTTTAAGGCCTGGTTGTCCCGGTGGCCGCGCGTGATGATCGTCCCCGCGAAGTTCAGATCGACGCCGTGGCGGCGGTAGAGCTCGTAGGCGAGCGGCATGTTGCAGTGAAGATAGGTGGGCACCTTCTGCTGGGTCTTGTAGTTGGCCCCCACGACGGCGCCGTCGAACATTTCGTTCGGGTGGATGGGCGTGGGAAGCGAGTCGTCCAGATCCTTGCCGTAGAGGAAGGTCTGGACCATCGACGCCTGGTGCATGACCTGATCGACGAAGACGAGGCGCGGAAGGGCGGGGTCCACCTCGCCCAGATCGAATACCTCGAGCCGGACGGGCTCGAGCCGCGCCGTGGACTCTGCCAACCTGGAAGCCAGCCGGAGGGTGGCGAGGCGCACCGCATCGTCGTGCGCCTCGTTCGAGGCGCCTTCGAGCGGCTCGAACCGCGCGACGAGGTTCACCGTCTCGGAATTCGTGCAATACCTTCTGCCGGGGCCGATCATGTCGATGATCCCCTCGCGGTAGGTCATGATTCCCGTCATGGGCCCCAGGAACCAGGTCGAGCTGATCACGCACATCCCAGACAGCTTGTGGGTCCTCCCCTCGCCCGCGGTCTTCGCCGGGCCGAGGAAGCCCGGAAACGCGCACGAGCGCCCGCTGACCTTATAGAGGGGCTCAACGGCGTCGAGGACATTCGTGATGCGCACCGAGTCGCCCGGCATGGCGGCGTGGAAGCTAACGTCTTTCACATCGCCTCCCGCCATCGCCACCCGGCGGAGGTCGGCGGCGTCCACCGTGAGAACCTCGTCCCGGTAGGCGAACCGATCCCCCAGCACTACCTCCGAGACCGGAAAAATCCCCATTTCCAGGCGCATCCGCTCTGCTCCTCCCTTCCTCAGCCCGCCGCGCGCAACTCGGCCAGATCGCTTTCGATCCGCGGCAGGTCGAGCACCATCTCCATCATCTGGAGCTTTTCGGCGTAAATGTCCTCGGGAACATGGTTCCGCACCCTCTCCTCGAGGATGTGGTACACGGGGAGTCCCAACGAGACTCCCGCCAAGGGCCCGGCCCAGCTGGGGTCCCCGGTCGTCAGCGTTTCGGCGGCGAGCCGAAGGCCTTCGCCGGGCATCCCAAGAACCACCACCAGATTATCCGCACCGACCTCATCGGCGATTTTCTTGATGGCGGCCTGGTTTTCCAGGTCCATGGCGCCTGCGGAGGTTCAGACAAAACACTCCGTCTTCTGGAAAACGACCTCCGCTCCCGCCGCCTCCATGCATTCGGCGATGGCCGGGCCCGGAACACCGTCCCGCTCGCCCAGCGCGATCACCTTTTTTCCTTTAAACATCAAAACCCTCCCGAACAATTTCGAATGAAAACAGACTATAGGGGATCATACCTCCACCACGACGGAGGCCCCGTCGGCCTGCTGGGACATCCGCCCGAGAAACAGGCTTCCCTTGGCCAACACCATCGTACTCCGAAGGTCCCCCGCCCGCATCCCCACCAAGGCGTGTCCGAGATAGGGCACGCCGGCCGGGATATGGCCCTGGGTAGGCGCGAATCCCGGCATCCCCTTGCTCTCGATGAAGGCCGGAATCTCCTCGCGGGCTATCTCTCCCTTCATCACCGCCATCGCGGCGATCGTGCGGTAGTTCGTCGCCGCGACATCGCCCGCCCCCGCCGGCAGCGTCACCTCTGGGTTATGAAGCTCGACGGCGTATTTATCGATGTCACAGATTTTCCGGCCCGCCCGCTCGAGCGGATCGCGGACGAGCGCCTCCGCCATCACCTGAGGGGTGGACGGGCGTCCGGCCCCGTGGTGGCCGGTGATTTCGAGATTGACGCGGGGGGCGCCGCCCCCCTCCGAGCCGAGCAGGAAAGCGATTCCGCCGAGGACATCCTCCAGAACGGGCATTTCCTTTTCGATGTGGAAGTAGGCCTTCATGCCGAGCTTCGCCAGCGACCCGCCGCCGACGACAACGGCGTTTTTCACGACGCCCGCCCGGATCAGGGCCGCCGCGTGGACGAGGGCGTAAACCGGGGCGGCGCAAAACGACTTCACGTCCACCCCGGCGGCTCCCGCGCAACCCGCCATCTCCGCGATCGCCTTGGCGAGGTTTCCGCCGCCGCGATTGTAGCGGTCGCCGACGGCCTCCTCGGAGCAGCTGATGACGTATTCGATCTCCTCGGGGGCGATTTCCTCCTGAAGAAGAAGATGGCGCAGGGCGTAGGCGCCGCTCGCCTTGGCCGCCAGGTTTTCCAAGAGGATGCGCGCGTCCAGCGACTCGTCCGCTTCGTGATCCCGCCGGACACAACCGATCAGATCGCCGCCCCGGTGGAGGGGCAAGGCCTCGCCGGATTCGATTCGCCCGAGAATCTCCTCCTCGCGGCCTCTTTTCCCCGGACCGGTTTTACCCGGGCCGGAGCCCTCAAGCAGCGAGGCGGCGGCGGCCGAAGCGGCATCGGCGCCCGAGGGAGCGTCCGGGCCGAACAGGAGGAGGCCGAACTGATCCGCGGCCTCGAGGAGGGGATAGAAATCCTCCTGCGGGAGAATTTCCCCGAAGGCTCCTTTCGCCGAGGCCTCAGGCACGGGGTTTTCGTACCAGGGAGAGGGCCCCTCGCCGAGATCTCCGGGCGCCATGTTTCCGATAAACACCTGGTTCGGCGGATAAGCCACCGCCTCCGCGAACGACCTGAGCCGCCGGGAGAGGGCGCCGGCGAGAGCCGCATCACCACCGGAGTTTTCGCGCCACGGCTTCGAGCCGTAGCGAACCAGATCGGGAACGTGAACGAGTACATTGGACGCCGCGCGAAGAGCCGGGACCATAGAGTCATCCTACCTAGAGAGACAAAAGAAAGTTTGGAGGGATATTACCCGAGCCGGGAACGGGAGTCAGCCCGCCCCGAAGGCCGAGGCAGGGCGCTCCGAAATTATTTCGAAAGGACGCGATCGACTTCCCTTGAGAATTTTTCCAGATCGACGGGCTTCATCACAAATCCATCTACGCCCAGCTCCCGGCACCGCTCCTGATCCTCGGTCATGACCTGGGCGGTCATCACGAGTATCGGTATCTCCTTCGTCGCCGGATCGCTCTTGAGGGTTTCGATGGCCGTGAAGCCGTTGCACCCCGGCATTTTCAAGTCCATCAAGATGAGATCGGGAGACAGGCGCCGGGCGGCGGCGCCCCCCTCGTCGCCGTCGTAAGCCGACCCCACGGCGGCCGCGCCTTTCAGGAATAGCCTCATGAATTCATGCTGGTGCTCCACATCGTCCACGACAAGAAATTTTCGCCCCCGCCAGGGTTCCTTGCTCTCGTTCGATTCATCCGGCTCGCCGGGGGAGCCGGTTTGATCCGATATTTCCTCAGGATCGAGGGCCGTCGCTCCCGAGGCCGGAAGAGCGAAAGTGAAGGCGCTTCCGCTCCCCCTCTCGCTATCGACCCAGATGCGCCCGATCTGAAGCTCCAGAAGCTCCCGCACGAAACTGAGCCCGATTCCCAATCCGCCGGAGGAGCGTTTGTAGCCGCTTTCGATCTGACTGAAACGGTCGAATATTTGGCCAATCTCTTCGGGATCGATGCCGATCCTGTTGTCCCGGACGCAAACGTGGACCTCGTCCGGGTGCCGCTCGGTCCGCACCCCGATGTGGCCGCCGTCCGGAGAAAATTTGACGGCATTGTCGATCAGATTCATGAGCACCTGGATCACCCGGGTGGAATCGAAGGTGACCAGCCCGCATTTAGGATCAAAGGAACAGTCGATTTCGTATCCACTCGGAAGCTGGCTGCGCCTCACCTCGACAGCCCCCTGAATAATCCCGTTGATGTCCGCCTCACACAAATCCAGCCGGATATCGCCGGACTCGATTCGGTCGAAATCGAGCAAATCCTCGATCAGGCGAGTGAGGTATTTCCCCGCATCGCGCATTTTTGGAACAAGTTGCCGGGTGATTTCGTCCTGGCTTTGCATGAGGAGAATATCGCTGAATCCGGTAATGGCGTCCGGCCAGTCCAGGCCGCCGCGCCCGCCTGAATCCGCCGAATCATGGCGATGGAAAGAACCTCCACCCCCGGGAATAAGGGTGAATGGGCCCGTGGTGAGAAGCCGGTCGCATCATCTCGGAATCCACCGCAATCCGGCCCAAAACAGTTCCTTTTCCCGGCGGGGCAAGAGTGGTAGAGTTGTGTTGCTTCTGCGCTCTTCCGTGGACGGAAGGGGCAGCCGCCATATATTAAGGGGGGCTTTTTCATGAAACGATGGCTTTCATCCGGATTAATTTTCGTGTTCGCGGCCACCCTCTCCGGTTGCGCCGGTCAGGGACGCTCCGGCGGGATCACGAAGGAAACCGGAGGCACGGTCCTCGGCGGAATTGCCGGCGGCGTTCTCGGCTCACGAGTCGGCAAAGGCCGCGGCAGAACGGTGGCGACCATCGCGGGAGCGATTCTCGGGGGGGTCCTCGGCGGCGCGATCGGCAAGCAGCTCGACGAGCGCGACAGGCTGCTCATGGCGCGGACGACCCAAACCTCGCTGGAGAAGGCTCCCTCCGGGAGGAGAACCGCGTGGCGCAATCCCGACACCGGTCACAGCGGAACCGTCACACCCGAGCCGTCCTACAAATCCTCGAACGGCGACACCTGCCGCCCGTACACCCAGACCATTCAGGTGGGCGGTAAGAGCGAAACAGCCAAAGGGTCGGCCTGCCGAAACCCCGACGGCACATGGCGAATTATTCGTTAGGATATAGGCCCGTTTCTTTTAAAAGCACTACCGAAGAAAGGAGAACACGATGAAAAAAATCGCCGTGGTTGTTACCCTCGGAATGGCTCTCGCCTTTGCGCCGGTGGCGCAGACCATTCTCTCCCCTCAACCCGCATACGCTGCCGAGATGAAATCCGCCACCCCCAGCGCGGGGGATTACCTTCTGGATCTCCTGATCATCCGGCCATTCCACTATATCGTGCTCGCGGGCGCGCTGGTTTCCTACCCGATCGCCTGGCTGCTCGACCCGCTTTTCGGCGATGACCCCGAGCGCCTCAAGAAAAACTGGCTAGACGCGCCGTATGCCAATGCCATCGAACGGCCCATGGGGAATTTTAGTTGGAATTCCCGGTAACATCGCCTTCGGTGGCCCTCAGAAGGGGGAAATCGTGAAGAAAAGAGCCCTTGTCCTCGGTTTGGCCGCGATCCTGATCGCATCGCCCATGGCGGCCAACGCCGATTCGCATACACTCGCCGAGGAAACGGACGACCTGGCGATTATTTGGGACCTGTTGGTGGTCCGGCCGGTTGCGATAGCCGCCATGGCGGCGGGCGCCATTTTATATATTCCCGCCGCCCTGCTCACCAATGCCGGGAACAACGACATCAAACCCATCGATGACGCGCTCCTCAAGGCGCCCTACAGGTTCGCCATCGAGCGCCTGACCTCCTCCCAATAGTTGTACCACTAGCTACGAGAGCCCTGGAACCATGGACGAAGGGCGAAGCGGAGCGAAGCCCGGAGGCCATGGTTCTTCTGTTTCAGGAGCTGGAGGCCGATAGCCTAGCGAGCTGTGCGGCCTGATTCTGTTGTAGATATGCCGCCAGCGCTCCACCAGCACCTTTGCTTCATCTAGCGTATCGAATCCCTCCAGATTCAAGAGTTCATCCCGCAATTTTCCATTAAATGATTCGACAAACCCATTCTCACAGGGGCTTCCTGGTTCGATGAAGAGTGTTTGCACGCCAAGGTTCGAGAGCCAGTTCCTCACGCGTTTTGAGGTGAACTCAGGGCCGCTGTCCGGGCGAATGTGTTCGGGAAGCCCCCTTCTCACAAACAGATCGGTCAGGCGGGCTAGTAC
>NYYB01000181.1 GCA_002685755.1 Nitrospinota bacterium | reverse complement strand
GCTTCCTCTTCATGGCAAATCTCTCCTCTGGTTAGGGTGATTTTGCCAGAAAAGTCGCAGTTGGGCAGGGTCAGGATCCGGGGAGCACACCAGAGAACTTCCGACGAAGGGCTTGTGGCCTACTTGGGAGCGTAGGCAAGCGGAGCCATCGCCTCGATGTCACTCACAACATCGATGATAACGGGCCGATCAGCCTCGAATGCTTGCTGAAGAGCACTTTTGAGATCTCCCGGTTTTTCGACCCGAATTCCGAGAGCACCCATGGTTTCGGCAATTTCGGCGAAATTGACTTTATTGAGCACCCACATCTCCCGTGCCTGCTCTGTCTGCTTTCCTCCGTAGGCAACATCGAAGCCTCTTTTCGATTGATTGCCGGCGCCATTGTTGTTGACAAGTGTAACGGCATTAATTTTCCAGCGCACCGCGGTTTCAATTTCGCTGAGATGATACCAAAACCCCGAATCGCCCGTGTATGTAAATACAGGTCTATCTGGAAGCGCGCACTTCGCACCGAGGCCGGCCGAAAACGCCCAACCAAGGTGGCCTGCGCTCCGAGCGTAGCTCTGGCCCGGATCGGTCAAATCGAACATTCCCCCCATCCACATTCCCGAGTGACCGGTATCAGCCAGCACCATCGCGTCCGAAGGAAGATTTTTGCTGAGTTCACTACAAATGCGCTCGGGGCGCATGGGTGATCCCTCGGAAGTTAAAAGCGGCTCAAACTCCTCACGCCATTCGTTAACGGCGGTCCGGGCCCGATCGACCCATCCCTTGCGCGAGGTAGCGGTTGCGCCGTCCACAACCTCCGTGAGCTTTTGTAGGGAAACCTTTGCATCGCCATTGATAGACGCCTTAAGGGGATAGTTTTTCCCAAGGGCCTCTGGGTTGATATCGAGCTGGATCGCGGGGGTTCCAATAGGCGGAACCATCCAGAAATGAGTGGTCATCCCTCCGGTTTCCGTTCCCACGAAAAATACGAGATCGGCCTCGCTCACGATTCGATTGGCGCTAATCCGCGAATAGGTGCCTACCACACCTATCGACAGGGGATGATTGCCTGTAATGGTGTCTTTGCCGTTAAGAGTGGTGGCTACAGGAATTTGGAGTTTTTCGGCAAGGGCAACAAGCTCCGCACCCGCACCGGAAGCACGGACTCCGCCACCGGCAACGATTACGGGTTTTTTCGCCTCCCCGAGAATTCGTGCGGCCGCCTGGACTCGCTTTATTTCGGGTTCCGGCCTTAAGGGGGGCAAATGAGCGAAGTCCTCCTCGACATAGACCTCCATATCGGCCTCCTCGCGGTCAATCTGCCCTTCGTTCCCCTGGAACTGAAGGTGAACTGGCCCCGGCGTACCCGATGTAGCAACTCTAAAGGCCTGGCGAACCATATCGGGAAAACGGGAGACATCGTCGATTGTCCCGTTGAACTTCGTCACCGGTTCGAAAGCGGGCACATCGTCAATCTCCTGATAAACCTGGCGGAATTTTGTCCGAGGGACCCGGCCGCCAGTTAAGGCAATCACAGGAGATTTGGCGAGGTAGGCATCTCTAAGGCCCGCGGCCAGGTTAAACGCCCCGATCACCTGAGCCATGCAAACAGCTGGCCGCCTCGCAGCCCGCGCGTAACCGTCAGCCATGTAGGCAGCCGATTTTTCTCCGTGCGTTTGAATCCGGGCGATACTGGAGCGCTCCTCAAGTTCCGCCATAGTTCGCCTTAAAACCGCCGGGACATGGAAAATATGAGTAATCCCGTAACCCTTGAGCATTTCCGCTAGAACTCGCGCACCTGTCATTTTCGCCATCCAGTAATTCTCCTTAAGAAATAAATGAAGTTCGTAGACCAAAACCTAAAATAAACCGAAGGGTATTTAGGCCCGAATCCCCCCATATTGAGCCATGAGTCGGCATCCGTCCAACAACCGGCGTATCTTGTAGCGATACCATTAAGGAAAAACTGGTCTCTGGGGTTCCCCGGGCACAAATATTGTTCCTACAGATATTGCGTACACCACATAGCACTTCAATTGCCCTTGGTTTCCTTATGGCCGCCACGACCCGCGGACTTTCCCTAGCTCCCGAGATCATTCCAAGAGATGAGTAAATTGGCGAAACAGTCTCCTAATTGATAGGGACCAGCCAAATTCACGAGCGCCTCTCAATAGGGGGCGCCAACCGTCCATACCCGAAAATAGCTACGATTTATTATCCCCGAGAGTTCGCTAACTCTAATGAAACTTGGATAAATTGAGGAAATTTGTTTGTATGCAATATATTTTTGATTGTTTAAGGGTATCCGGGAAATTATTACTCTAGGCCCGTTTTCGGTTCACCAATAAAAATAGCGGTTTGTCATTAAAAAAGAAATTTGCAATGATGGGATATATCTCAACACGTTATCATTTCGATTAGGCGGGTTGGGAATCCGTAAGGATTTTTTGGCCGCAGTGTATTCGCGCCAAAGGGGGGTACCGGGTCGCGTAACTGCCTTTCATTTTCTTAGGAGAACGGTAAAGTGCCAGAAGGAACAGTAAAGTGGTTCAACGATTCGAAAGGGTATGGATTCATCTCACAGGAAGAGGGAGATGACGTTTTTGTTCATCATTCGGCCATCCAACAAGAAGGTTTCAAATCCCTCGAAGAGGGAGAGAAGGTCACATTTGAAATTGTCCAGGGCCCAAAGGGCCTTCAGGCGGCAAATGTAACGAAAACGGGAAATGCATAGCGCTACCGAAACCGAAGAAAAACGGCGGACGTGTCTGGCCGCCGTTTTTCTTCGCCGGTAAAAAGTTCTTTTCTCGCTTAACGATTACTTGTCGACAGTGAGCTTCAATCTGCTCACGCCGGCGGAAATCCCCGTTCCTTTAAATGTATCAAATGAAGGAACCAGGCTAAAATTATTCTTCAAACCACCGACGAACGCCGTGGTACCGATTCCCTCTTTATATACGCCCACCGACACCGATGCGCCGGCATAATCCCCCGCTAGGGCATGACTGCCCATGCTCACATCCGTGGTCAACCCCAAAACAGTAAATTTAAGCGTTTCCTCGGATTTTTTACTCAAATCGATCCCCAGAAATCCGATCTCGCCCTTGTATTTTTCCTCGCCACTGGATGTCTTGAATGAGCATTTGATCGCAACGGATGACTGGAGAAAAACTTGTACTCTCGTCCCCGGCTGGGATTTACAGACGAGGCTTCCCAGTTGCACCCCTTCTTTTTTTGCGGCGGCTTCCACCACGGAAAACCAGCCAGCAACAATCAAGGATGCGGCGACAACTGCGATTCCATATCGGCGGATGATCTTCATTTGCTCCTCCTGAAAATATTTTCTTTTGATTGCCAATACTTTCCCACAGATAAAATATCACATCTGGGCGAAAACCAGATAGTGGAATTTCCAAAATCAGGACAGCGCACCTTTTAAATAGGCTTTCAGGGTCCCGCCCAGGTAAGCCCGCGCGAAGTCCCGATCCAGTCTATCTCGCAAATAACCCGAAAACGACGGCAGCCCCCAGACCCCGCGAAATTCCTCGAAAATCCTGTTTCCATCCGGTCCCGGCCGGTTCGTCCCGGCGAAATCCGTTCCGAGGACCACCTGGTTCGGAGCGATTCCGGCGATAAATTCAATTTCTTCAAGATGTCTCTCGAACGAGCCCAAAAACCCCGGGTGCGGAGAGAGGCCAATCAACCCACCCGTCTCGAGGAGCCTCTCCGCCGCCTCCCTTGGCAGCCCCCGCTCCTTAAAACTCTTCTCTACCGGCTCACCGAGGTGGCCGTGCGAGTAGTGAAGGGCGTTGCCCGTTACGAGCGCCAGATCGATCAGATCCCCCTTCGTCCTGTGGTTAGCGTGGGCGCAGTCCACCAATGACCCCCGCGCCCAGGCCCCCATCGCAAACGCGCGCCCGAGACGGGTGAGCCCGCGCGAGGGCTCCCCCTCGGCTCCACCGCCCAGCGCGTTGTCTTCGTTGTACATCGGCGCCAGGCTCCTGAAGCCCAACTCCCAGAGCCAATCGAGACGTTCCAAATCCGCCTCGCCTTCGATGAAATACACTCCCTCGGCGTGGAGCAGCTGATTCCCCTCCCCCTCGAGGTCTCCGGCCCCGAGGACCAACCCCAACCCCTCGGCCCCCCGGATGAGCTCGACCTCCTCCTCGAGCAGCGTCCGTTGCTCCCCGGCCGCGAGGTCCGAGCGCCTCCCCGTCGCCGTGAAGAGACCTCCGAGCCGGGTCGCCGCCGGCAGATCGATCTGCTCTATTAAATACTCGCGCCCCTCGGGGGGCCGCTGAATCAACCTGAGGTCGGTGTGAAAATCCCAGACATCCGAAAAAGAAAAATCCATCAATTATCTCCATAAAATATCGGTCATGGCCACATCCGAAACCGGATTCCTCGCCAAACGAACCGGCCGGGAAAAAAGTACACGTGGAGAAACCTCTCAATTATACAGAGTAACTCTGTTGGCCCCCATAAGGCTGGCAATTCTTTCACAGCGCCCACTCGGCGGAAAAATCCGAAATTTTTCGGGACCCCGGGCTCAACCTCCCTACCTCCCAACTTCATTTTCCCAGCCACAATTTCCCAACCTCGCCCCGGGCCAAAATCGTGTAAAATCCCCCTCAATCTTTTGCATCGAAGTTTAATTTCACCGCCGATTAAACGATAGGACCCGTCCACTCAAATGAAAATCACCGAAATCCGCGACACCGTTGTCCCCATCCAATCCGAGATACGGAACGCCTACATCGACTTCGGCTTGATGACGGTGAGCGTCGTCGCCCTGATCACCGATGTTTTTCGGGAGGGAAAGCCCGTCGTCGGCTTCGGTTTTAACTCGAACGGCCGCTACGCCCAGAAGGGCCTCCTGCGCGAGCGCTTTCTTCCCCGCCTCGAGGCGGCCGCGCCCGATTCGCTAATCAACGAGGAGGGAGACAACCTCGACCCCGAGAAAATATGGCGGTGCCTGATGAAAAACGAGAAGCCGGGCGGCCACGGCGACCGCTCGGTGGCCGTCGGCGTCATCGACATGGCCGTCTGGGACGCGGTGGCCAAGATCGCGGGCCTCCCCCTCTACCGCTACCTCGCCGATCGCTACCGGGGGGGCGAGACCGAGGAAAGAGTCTCCGTTTACGCGGCGGGAGGCTACTACTATCCGGGCAAGGACCTCGGCGCCCTGAAGGACGAGATGAGGAGCTACCTCGACCGGGGCTACACGACCGTCAAGATGAAAATCGGTGGCGCCTCCCTCGATGAGGATTTAGGCCGGATAGAAGCCGTGCTTTCCGTGGTCGGGGAGGGCCAGAACCTCGCCGTTGACGCGAACGGAAAATTCGACCTCGAAACCGCCGCCGCCTATGGCGATGCGATGGCGCCCTACGGCCTCCGCTGGTACGAGGAGGCGGGCGACCCCCTCGACTATGCGCTTCAGGCCGAGTTGTCGAAGCGCTACGAGGGCCCGATGGCCACCGGCGAGAATCTTTTCTCCCACCAGGACGCCCGCAACCTCATCCGCCACGGCGGCCTGCGTCCGGACCGCGATATCCTGCAATTCGACTGCGCCCTGAGCTATGGTCTCGTCGAGTACCTGCGCACCCTCGAAATGCTCGAAGCAAGCGGCTGGTCCCGCCGCTCCTGCGTCCCCCACGGGGGGCATCAGATGTGCCTCAACATCGCGGCCGGCCTCGGCCTCGGCGGAAACGAGTCCTACCCGGACGTATTCAAGCCCTTCAACGGCTTCGCCGACGATGTCGCCGTCGAGGGGGGCTACGTCGGCTTTCCCGATATCCCGGGCATCGGCCTCGAGGCCAAGAACGAGCCCTACGGGATCATGAAAGAACTCGCGGGAATTTAAAGGAAGTAGGTTATGACCGGCGGTGGTTGCATCCTGGGCCGCTTTGTATGAAAAATATCCCTGCTCCCGGAGCTTTCCAGGGGCCCTCACCCACAGACCGAAACGGAGTCCAAATTGTACGGACAGACAGCGGCGCAGAAGATCATCGCCCGCTCCAGCGGCAGGGAGAGCGTCGGCATCGGCGAGATCGTCTGGGCGAAGGTGGACGCCCAGCTGATGCACGACAACCAGGGCCCCTACCGGATGGGCAAAGATTTCGAGTCCCTTGGGCTGCCCATCTGGGACAAGAACAAGTTCGTCCTCTCGGCGGACCATCACAACCCACCCACCAAGGACCCCCAGACCAAGGTCCTCAACATCACCCGCGCCTTTGCCAAGGAGCAGGAACTGCCCCACTTTTTCGACGGCGAGGGAATCTGCCACATCCTCATGGCCGAGCGGGGCTTCGTTCGGCCCGGCGGCATCATCACCGGCACCGACAGTCACACCACGAACGCAGGAGCCCTGGGCGCGATGGGCGTCGCCGTCGGCCCGACCGAGAGCATCGGCATCATCACGACGGGCGAGGTTTGGCTCCGCGTACCCGAGACGATTCGAATTAATTTTAATGGGAAAAGGCCGCCGGGCATCTGGGGCAAGGATCTCGTTCTCATCGCCCTCAAGGACATCGGCCTGAACGGAGCGGATTATCAAGTGATCGAGTGGGGCGGCGAGGCGGTGATGTCGCTTTCGGTCGAGGATCGGATGACGCTGACGAACATGTCCACCGAATTCGCCGCCAAGAGCACACTCGTCGAGGTGGACGAGAAAACAGAGGCCTATCTCCGCGAGGCGGGAGTGGAGGAGGGTTGGGAGGCGCAGTCCTCGGACCCGGACGCCGCCTACGCCGCCTGCCATGAATACGACGTCTCGAACCTCTCACCCCAAATCGCCTGCCCCCACCGGATGGACAATGTTTTTCCGGTCGAGGAGGTGGACTCGGGTCCGATCCAGCGGGCGCACATCGGCTCGTGCACCGGGGCGAAGATCGCGGATCTGCGCGCCGCCGCGAGCGTCATCAAGGGGCGAAAAACCGACATCGGCGTTCAACTCCTCATCGCCCCGGCGAGCAAGGTCATCATGAACAAGGCTTGGGAAGAAGGGACCCTGGGACCCATCATCGAAGCCGGGGGAGTGCTCTTGCCCACCACCTGCGGCATCTGCGCCGGCACCGGGCTCGGCCAGCTCGGCCCCGGGGAGGTGGGAATCTCCTCCGCCAACCGGAACTACAAGGGCCGAATGGGCAGCATCGACGCCTCTATCTACCTGGGCTCGGCGGCGACGGTGGCGGCCAGCGCGATCATGGGCAAGGTGGCCGACCCACGTGAGTTTCTCTCATGAGCGGCGCGGCGGCGGGGGCCATCGAGGGGAACGCCTGGGTTTTCGGCGACAACATCGACACGGGCTTCATCATGCCGGGCGCCTTCGGGAGCCTGCCCGACGAGGAACTCGCCCACCACGTCATGAGCGGAATCGACCCCGAGTTTGCGGGCAAGGTCCAGCCCGGCGACATCGTCGTGGGCGGCAAGATGTTCGGCTGCGGATCAAGCCGCGAGACCGCCCCGCGCGGGCTCAAGTTCGCCCGGGTCGGAGCCATCGTCGCCCAGAGCTTCGCGCGCACTTTTTTTAGAAACGCTATCTCCATCGGTCTCCCCGTCCTCATCTGCCCGGAGGCCGGCGTCATCGAACCGGGCGACCGCCTCCGCGCTGACCCCATCGCCGGCGAAATCGAAAACCTCACCCAGGGCAATCTTTTGCGCTCCGAATCCCTGCCCGATCATCTGATGGAAATGGTCCGGGCGGGCGGCCTCGTGCCCTACCTTCGCGAGCGCCACCAGAAACAGTAATCGCGGACACTGACCGGCGGGCCGCCCTTCAACCCGGCCCCCTACGATCCGATGCGGTTCGCCTGATTCAGGCAACAGCGGCCTTTGAAGTCGCCCGCCTTTTCAGGGCGAAGGCGACGGGGTAGATTGGCGCTAAAAATTCACTTTCCATGAAAACGTCCTGGAGATTTTCATGAGAGAAGTCCTGCTGGCGCAAGGGGCGCTTCGCCTCGCCGAGGTGAACGGGCGGGTCAAGGCGGGCGAGCGCGTTCTGGTGATTACCGATTACGACACCACCTCCCTGGCCGAGCGGGTGGCGCGGGCGGCCGCCTCGCTGGGCGGAGAGGTCGTTACCGCCGTCATGCCCCCGCGGAAAATGCACGGGGAGGAGCCCCCCGATACGGTCGCCGCCGCCATGCGCGAGGCCGATGTCATTTTCATTCCGGTATCGGTCTCGATGACCCACACCGCGGCGGTCAAGGAGGCGCTCGCCGCCCGGGCCCGGATACTGGCCATGAGCGACTGGTCGGACGAGATGTTCTTGAGCCCGGCGCTGCTCGAGACGGATTTTCACGCCCAGGCCGAAGTCTGCTGGAGACTCGGCCGCGCCTTCACGGGCGGTGAGCGCTTTCTCCTCACCTCCCCGTGCGGGACCGACCTTCGGTTCGAGGCGGGCGGGCGAAAGGCCAACGTGATGACGAACGTCCCCGGCTCCGGGGAGATTTCGCCCGTCCCCACTATCGAGGTCAACGTCTCGCCCATCGAGGGCACCGCCGAGGGGACCCTTGTCGTGGACGCTTCGATCCCATACCTGGGCATCGGCTCGCTCAGGGAGCCTTTCACCTGCACGATCGAAAAAGGTTTCATCACGAAAATCAAGGGCGGCGGCGAACAGGTGAAAATTCTGCAGGACGCCATCGCCGAGCACGGCGACCCGAACTGCTGGAACGTCGCCGAACTCGGCGTGGGCCTAAATCCGGGCGCAAGCATGACCGGCCGGATGCTCGAGGACGAAGGGGTTCTCAACACGATTCACATCGGAATCGGAACTTCGCTCATGCTCGGCGGAGCCCTCAAGGCGGCCACCCACTACGATCTCATCATGTGGGATCCCACCATCGAGATCGACGGGAAGGTGGTCCAGCGGGGAATGGATATCCTCGTTTAATCGGCGGAGTCTTTAAACCACAACATTAGTAAACCGGGGCATCAATATACCAGCGTCAGTCCCTTTTCATAGGCCTCGTCGTTTCCGCGCACGGCGGTGAAGAACACGTCCTGAATCTGGC
>NYYB01000084.1 GCA_002685755.1 Nitrospinota bacterium | reverse complement strand
AGGCTGCCGAAATATCCCGCCCCTTGAAATGACTCGTTTCAGAAATGGAGAGGGGAATAGATCCGAACCGTATTTTTCAGCGGCCTCTTAATTGTGGCTTGGCGCTCGGCGGCAGGCCCCCGCGCCCAGCGGGAGGAAATTTCGGGGCGCTCGCGTATAATCGCCCGTGCCCTCGGGCGGCGGCATCTTTCTTTCATCGGGCTTTCTTTCACCAAGCTGGCCCGGACTCATACAGGCAGGAAAGGAGTTTTTCATGCGTCTCAAGGAAAAAACAGCGGTCGTCACCGGCGCCGCTCAGGGAATCGGCCGGGCAGTCGTCCAGGCCTTCGCGGCCGAGGGCGCCCGCGTCGTCGCCGTGGACCTGAACGAGGAGGGCGGCGAGGAAACCACCAAACTGGTCACGGACTCGGGCGGCGAGGCCGTTTTTCACCGCGCGGACGTGAGCCAGGTGGCCGAGGTCGAGGGCATGATGGACCGGTGCGAATCCGAGTTCGGTCCCATCGACATCATGGTGAACAACGCGGGCATCGTCCGCGCCGCCATGCTCCACAAGATGACCGAAGAATATTTCGACGCGGTTATCGCCGTTCACCTGAAGGGCACCTGGGCGGGCACCCAGGCCGCCGCCAAACGGATGATCCCGCGAAAGAGCGGACGCATCATCAACGTCACCTCGGGCGCGGGGCTGCGCGGCACCATCGGCCAGATCAACTACTCCTCGGCCAAGATGGGAATCGTCGGCGTCACCAAGAGCGCCTCGCGCGAGCTGGGCCGCTACGGCATCACCGTCAACTGCATCTCTCCGGCGGCGATCACGCCGATGACCGACACCATCCGGACCGACGAGCGCTTTCAGGCGAAATACCTAGAGCGCATCCCGCTCGGGCGCTGGGGTACGGCCGAGGAAATGGCGGGGGGTTTCGTCTTTCTCGCCTCGGATGAGGCCGCCTACGTCACCGGAATCGTCCTCCGGATCGACGGCGGCATGTCCACCTAAAAGCGAAAGGAAACCCCATGGATTTTTCCCTGACCGACGAGCAGATCGCCCTTCAGCGGATGGCGCACGAGTTCGCCGAGCGGAAGATTCGCCCGATGGCCGCCGAGATGGACAGTCGGCCTGACCCCAAGGACCGCCACCCGGTGGAGGTGCTCAAAAAGGCCAGCCGGGTAGGGCTGAGGACGCTGGGCCTCTCCGAGGAATGGGGCGGGGGCGGAGCCGACATGATGACGCTCTGCCTCGTGGGCGAGGAACTCGGCTGGGGCGACCTGGGCACGAGCGTCATCCTCGAGCAGGACTGGAAGATGTCCCGGGTATTCGAGACGATGATGAACGAGGAGCAAAAGGCCCGCTACCTCCCCTCCTTCGCCTCCGACCATCATTATCACTTCAGCATCGCCGGAACCGAACCCGACTCGGGGTCGGACAACATGATTCCCTACAACGACCCCGCCGCCGGGATGCGGACGAGCGCCGTCCGCGACGGCGATGGCTGGCTCATCAACGGCATGAAGCATTTCATCTTCAACGCCGGGCTCTCGAAACTCTACATGGTCAACACGAGGACCGACCCCGCGGCGGGCGTCGCCGAGGGGTGCACCTACTTTCTCCTCACCCCCGAGATGGAAGGGTTCTCCTTCGGCCGCTATCACGACAAGATGGGGATGCGTCTCGGGCCCAACCGCGAGCTTATTTTCGACGATCTCCGGGTGTCCGACCCGGACCGGCTGACCGAGGTGAACGGGGCGGCGGCGGCGCGAAGGAAGGTGCGGGGATCGAACATCGAGGCGGTCGCCCCCTGCCTGGGCGTCGGGCGGGCGGCCTACGAGGACGCGCTCGAGTACGCCAGGAACCGCGTCCAGGGCGGGCGCCCCATCATCGAGCACCAGGCGGTCGGCTTCATCCTCGCGGATTGCTTCGCGGATCTGGAGGCGGCGCGAAGGCTCCTGCACTACGCCGCATGGACCGCCGAGGAGGCCGAGCGATACGACCCCAAGATGGCGTTCATGACCAAGGCCTTCATGGGCGAGACCTGCTTCCGGGTCGCCACCCGGGCGCTCGAGGTCTGGGGCGGGATGGGCTACATGACCGAGGCGCCGATGGAGAAATACCTCCGCGACACGACCGCGTTTCTTCACTCCGAGTCGACGAACCAGGTCATGCGCATCCGATCGATGCCGTTTCTGTAAAATTCCGGGGAAAACTACCCCCTACCCCGGAACAAGCACCACCCTATTCCCCCGCACCCTCAGCCCGGTGCCGAAGGGCTCCGACAGCGCGCCCAGGAAGCGGACGATTTCCTTCCCGGCCCCCGCGCGGGGGGAGAGTATCGCCGGTGCGTTTCCGATACCGCAGCGGCAGGGGATGATGTAGGGGTCGGCGATTCTTTTTTTCGACAAATTCCCGCCGAACAGGAACGTCTGGTGCGTCGCGTCGGTGAAAAACGGCTCGACGATATCGAAGATCAAATTTCCAGTGCAGTGGACGATGGGACAGCCCTTGTAAAATTCGACGCCCTGGAGGACGTGCTGGTGCCCGCCGAAGACGCCCGAGGCCCCGGCGTCGATGGCCGCCCGGCCGATTTCGCGCTGATAGTCCTGGACGGCGTGGGACATGCTCGCCCCCCAGTGGTTGCCGACCAGAACCACGTCTGTTTTTTTCTTGAGCGCCGCGATATCGCGCTTCATCCGGGCCAGGTCGGCGGGGGCCGTTTTCGTCGTCACCAGCATCTCGGAGCCCGGATATTCGATGGGGTTTCGTCTCGGGGTGTAGGAGGTATCGACCCGCATCGGGTTCACCCCCGGTTCTTTCGCTCCGGCGGCGGCGCCCTGGGGCAGCGTCGTTGAGTAGGCCAAAAGGCCTATTTTGAGGCCGTTTCTGACGAGCACGACCGGCTCTTTCGCCTCCCGGAGATTCCTGCCCCCGCCCGTGAAGGGGATTTTTTTTGCTTCGAGCAGTAAAAGCGTATCGAAAAACGCCTCCTCTCCGAAGTCGAGCATATGGTTGTTGGCGATGGTGAGCGCGTCGAAGCCGGCCTCTAAAAACCCCTCGATCAACTCGGGTCCTCCCCGATGATGGGTGGGCTTTCCCTTCATGAGCCGGCCGCTCGTCGAGAGATTGTGCTCGAGGTTAAGGAAGGCGTAGTCCGCCTTCCGGAACAGGGAGGCCGTCTTGCCGAGCAGGCCCCGCCCGCCCTTGCGGTCGGGCGCGACGTCGCCGCCGGTGAGAAAAGTGCAGCTTTTGGCGATTCTCCGGGCCGCCATCACACCAGCTCGTAGATGTCGAGGAACATGCCCTTCACATCGCCGCCCGAGAGGTGGCCGACGAAGACATCCTCGGTCTTGCCCGGCCCGCCGCTGATCGCCATGTGAAGATGGACGTAGGGCTGGGGCTCGTCCCAGGTGACATCGCCCAGCGCCGGAGGGGGATTGTCGGGCCAGGTGATGTTCCCCAGCGCGACCAACTCGCGCCAGTCATCGAAATGGCGGCGGTCCACGTTGAACCCCTCCATATCCTTGAACCCGGTGAGCATTTCGGTCTTCTGAAGGGCCCCGAAAAGAAACACCGAGGCCGAGCGGATATTCTTCTCCTTCACGAACGCATCGACCACGCCGTAAAAATCATCCCCCTCCTCGAGTTTCATCTGAAAAATACGGCCCAGTTTTTTTTCCTCGACCTGCATCGCAGCCTCCTACTCGGTCATCAAGAAAAATTAATGATGATTTCGCGCCGCCTACCGGGCGCCCTTCGCCTCATCAAAAACGCGGCCGAGGCCGCCCCGGAAAGTGTCTTTTCGCTGCTGAATCCAGTATTCCCCCCGCGAGGTGTCGGCCCAGAAGAACTGGTCGAAAAACGGGTCCGAGACGGCTTCGCCCTTCTCCCGGCCCTCGGCGGCGAGGGCCTTCATCTTCCCCAGGACGGTCGTCAGGTACTCCTTCAACTCGCCCACCTCCTTCATTCCGCCGATGGGGCCGTGTCCCGGCACCACCCGGTCGGCCGGAAGGTCCTCTATGAAGGAAAGCGCATCGATCCATTCCTGGACGTTCGCGTCCCTCAGCCCCGGACAGGGCTCGTTGATGACGATATCGCTGGCGAATATGACTCCCTCCTCGGGGATGAAGATCATCGAGGTGGCTGGCGAGTGCCCCCCCAGGCGGCGAATCTCGAAAGTCAGCGGTTCGAGGTGGAGCGTCATCGAATCCTCGAAACAGACGTCGGGCAGGGGAACCGGGGCGTCGGTAATCTGTCTGGCCTCCTCGGCGAGACCGCGATCCTCGAGGGTTTTGGTGAAAATTTCCTTGGAAAAGGCGTTGTCGCCCTTCGAGAACTCATCGAAGACAACCTGGGGGGAGATGAAGGTCACCTCGTCCTCGATAAAAGAAGCGCCCGTCGTATGGTCTCCGTGATAGTCGGTCGCGATGAGGTAGCGGATGCCCAGCGGGCTCAGCCCCCGGACCTCGCCCTGCCAGTCGAGAGAGTCCGTCGGGCGAACCGGACTATCGAGCAGGACCACCCCCCGCTCGGTGAGGGCGGCCCCGACGTTCGCCCAGTCGTATCGCGTCTCCGCGAATATGCGTCCGGTGAGTTTTTCCACGAGGTTTCCTCTCTTGAGGCTTCCTTTCTAGCCCGGTCGGCTTTCTTGCTCGGCTTTCTAGTCCGACTTTCTTGTCCGCGCGGCAGGACTCACCCGTCCGGCAGGACTCACCCGCGCGCGGGCGGGTTCGCGATCAGATGTCCAGTACGGCGATTATGCCGCATGGAGGGGCGGCGGCGCACCCTGGTGAAGGATGGAACTCAGCACATCGGCGAGAAATCCACGGGGCGCCAGATTTCGGATTTGCGCGACCTGAGATAAGGATTCGAGCAATCCCGCCAGCCGGTGAGCTTGCCGGCGGCCTCGTCCACCTCGGCCCAATGGTTGAGGTCGCGGTAGGGCCAGATGTGCAGGAACTCGTTCAGGATGCCCGAGGCGAATTCACTCGCCGGGTTCGCGAAGGCGGCGGCGAGGGGCGAGAGTTTTTCTCTTTCGGGAAGATGCTCGGCCCAGGCGGCGCCGAGTTTTTCCATCGTACCGGCCTGAAAGGTGTCGCTCCTTATCTCATAGAAACCGCCCATGGCGCCGGTGCGGGGCTCCAGTCGAAAAGAAGCGGCCGCCATCAACCGGGTCTGCTGGTACAAAATCTTCTCGGCCTTCAGGGGCGGCCACCATGAGGCGTTCTGCGCCTCATCGCGCGCGCTCTCGCGGTGAGCGGAATTTTCGTACTCCCAGATATGAAACATGCGATCCAGATCGCCGATGGCCGAACGGAAAAAACATATCAACCGGGAGAGCTTCACCCGCTCCTCGACAGTGCGCCTGAAACCCTTGATCGCCTCGTCAAGACTACCCTGCGTGAACGTATAGGCCCGCACTTCATAGAGCATTTTTTCCTCCTCCTGGCTGACTGAATTCGTCCGACCGCCACGCCATGTAGTATGATTCGCATACGGTCGCACAACCGGGCGAAAGCGGCAATATTCCGGGGCGGCGCTCAAAAAAAGCCGATTTAACTCAGGGAGGATTCATGGAACAGCTTGAAAAAACGATGTATTCGACAATAGAGACCATCGACTGCGAGCGGGTTCGCCTCGCCACGTATTTCAGGACCCTCGGCGCGGACGACTGGAAGAAGGAGACGTATTGCCCGGACTGGAACGCCTCCCAGATTGTGGGGCACCTGACCCTCGGGGCGCAGTTTTACGCATCGACCGTGGGAAACGGGCTCGAGGGGAATCACGGATTTCCTCTCGGCGCGAGCGACCGCGAAGAGTTCATGGCGCTTCGTACATCGATCATGGACGAGATTGCCGCTCTCGATGGAGACACGCTCGTGGATCGGTTCGATGAGGACACGCGGAAGGTCATCTCGCTTTTCAGGTCGCTCGGCCCCAAGGACTACGAAAAAACCGCCTGGCACCGGCGCGGCATCTTGCCCATCCCCTATTTCGTGATCCAGCGCACCTACGAATTCAGCCTCCACGAGTGGGACATCCTGAACGAACCCGGCGCGCCGCTTCACCCGGCCGCGCTCGATCAGGCCGCCGATAACCTCCGCCTCCGGATTCCAATGATTTACAACACGAACCCCGACCTCAAACTCGAAGGCCGGTTCCGCTTCGAGACCACCGACACGGGCCACGTCTGGGCGATGTCCATCGAAAACGAAAAGGCCTCCGCCTTGAGCGAGGCGGAGGGTGAGTTCGACGTCTCTCTGTTCGCCCCGGCCAGCGATATGATCCTGATGGCGACGGGGCGCGCCGACATCGACGCGAAGGAAGCCACGGGCGCGTTTCGCATCGAGGGCGAGACCGCCAAGGCGCGGGCCCTGATTCCGGCCATATTCTTCCCCAACTAGGCCGCCGCCACCGGCGCGCGGGATTCGGCATTTTTCGACAGCAAAGGGAGATTACATTGGATCTGATGTCTATCGGTTTACTGGTGCTCGGGCTCGTGGTGGGAACGATTCAGGCCGCGACAGGCGTCGGCTGGGGCGTCATCACCGTTCCCGCCCTGTTTCTCATCCCCGGCATCAAGGCGCAGGAGGTCGTCGCGGTCTCGATGCTGGCCTCGCTGTCCAACACCTCCATCGCCTCGTTCGAGAATATCCGCCACGGAAACATGAACTGGCGATACGCCGTCCTCATCTCCGCCGGGGCGATCGTCGGCGGCTTTATCGGGGCTTATTTTTTGCGGAATCTGCCAGGGATCGCCATCAGACGCGCAGTCGGCCTCGTCGCCATCGTGGCCGGGGTGCGATTGCTCATCGTCCGGTGAGGCCCGCGTTCGCTCCGGAACCCGCGTTCGCACCAGAGGGAGAGCGTGGCGGTGAAACTGATTGTTAAGGTCGAGCGGCGCGAGGCCGTTCGCGGGGCGGGACTCCGGGAGAGCGCCGAGGTCTTGATCGAAGCTTCGACCGAAGTATCGACAGAGGTCTCAACCGAAGCTGCGGGCCGCCTCTGGGGGCGGCTGATCTCCCGTTGCGGCAGCTGGCCAACTGGCGGCTGGCCAGCCGCAGGCGCGCTCGCCGCAGGAACGCTCACCGCAGGTGCGCCCTTCGGCCTTCGTCAAGAAGACGGGGGCTACGCCGCCTGCCGGCCGATTCCGCCCGGCGCGCCCGTGCCCGAGGGATTGAGCGAAATCGAAATGCCCGGCGGGTGGTACGCCGGGGCGATTCACAAGGGGGCCTACGACCGGATCGGCGACACACTCCGGCGCATCGAGGAGGAATGGCTCCCCTACGGCGGCTTCCGCCGGGTAGCGGGGCCGGTCGTCGAGCGCTACCTCAACGACCCGCGCGAAGTCCCCGAAGCCGGGCTCAGGACCGAGGTTTGCCTTCCCGTCGCGCCTGACCCTATCGAGTAGGGCGGGCTGAAACTTATTTCAAAACTTTTTCGCCATACTCAATATTTCGACACCCGGCAGAGCAGGCTCTTCAAATTCGTCTGGTCCGAAACCGGGTCGCGCTGGTCCTTGTCGGTCAGGAAGTTGACCGGCCGCCAGGGATGGTAAGGCTGCCGCTCGCCCCAGCCGATGGGGATGAACACCGCCGTCTCGCGGATTCCCGCGCTCACCCAGGCCATCGCCTCGATGCTCCCGCGCGGGGTCTCCACCCGCATCCGGTCGCCGTCCGACACTCCCAACCGCCCGGCCCGTACGGGATGTATCTGGCAGTAAAGGTCCGGCCACATCTCCTGGGCCTGCCAGAAATAATGGGTCCAGCTATGAAAGTGGGGCGCGGGAGGGCGGCCCGTGATCAGTTCAGTGTCGAAGCCGCGCGCGCGCAGCGCGGCGCCGGGGCTTACTCCACCATCACCGCCCGGTGCGATCGGTGCGACCGGTGCGACGATCCGGCAGCGTGAGACCCCAGTCGGAGCGCCCTTGTGGAAGGGCGAGATCACACCTATCTCCGCGTCCCCGTGTTCGGACACCACGTAGGGCATTTCCACAAGCTGTTCAGTGTCGCTGTAAAACTCCGGCAGCGCCGAGAGGCCGAGGGCTTTGAATTTTTCCTCCATCGCCTCGGTCCAGAACTCGAGCCTCCTGCTCAGGGTCGGGAAGCGGTGGCCCTCGGGCCATCCCACCGCCGTGGTTCCCTCGAGGTAGAGGGTTTCCTCCTCGGGGGCGTCTTCGCTCGCCACCGGAAAGCGCACCCAGCGGTAGGGGACCGAGTGAAGCCGTTTCTGGGTGACGCCCCGGAGGTGGTCGTTCCGGATGCACACCTCGTCCCAGAATACGCGGGGGTCCTTGTACTCTTCCTTGAGCACATCCCCGTAGCCCAGCCGCCGGGCCAACTCAATCCAGATCCAGCCGTCCGGCTTCGCCTCCCCCGGCGGGTCGATGAGCTTTTCGATCCAGACGATGCGGCGGTCATCGTTCGCCCGCCCGATTTCACCCTTCTCGATCCCTCCGGCGGCGGGAAGCACATAATCCGCGAAGGCGGAGGTCTCGTTGGCGAACAGTTCGATATGGACCATCAGTTCAAGGCCGGCGAAAGCCTCCCGCGCGGCGGCCTGGCCCGGCCACTGGGCCATCGGGTTGTTGCAGGAGATCAGCGCGCGCAGCGGATAGGGCGCGCCCCCGCGCATGGCCTCGACCCACCCGGCCGGACTCAGGCGAATCCGGGGCCGCTCGATCCGCGCCCGGCGGCCGGGCGGCGCGTCCGGCGCAATGGGCGGGCCCGCCGTCATGTTGAAGTAGGCGCCGCCCCTCCGGCCCCAGTTGCCCGTGATGGCGGCGAGGAACATCAGCGCGCGGTTGGTCTGTGTGGCGTTGGTGTGCTGGTTCAGGCCCCGGCTGCCGAAGATGACGCAGCCGTCGGCGCGGGCGATATCGGCGGCCAGCGCGCGGATATCCCCGGCGGGAATCCCGGTCAGCGGCTCCGCCCACTCGGGCGTATAGCCCTTCTCGAAAATAAAATCGCGCCACCGCTCCCAGCCCAGCGCCCACTCCTCGCAGAATTTCCGGTCGTGAAGATCGCGGGATAAAATCTCGTGGGTCAGCGCGAGCGCGAGCGCCATATCCGTCCCCGCCCGGATGGGCAGCCAGCTGTCCGCCTTCGAGGCCGTGACCGTGCACCGGGGATCGACGACCACCATCCGGGCGCGGTTCTTGATGCGCCAGTCGTTGATCATCCCGAAATACACGGGGCGCGTTTCGGCCTGGTTGTCGCCGATGTAGAGGTACATCCCGGCGCTGCCCAGGTCGCCGGGGGTGTAGGAGTTGCCGCTGCCGACCGCGCCCTGGGTGAGTTCGTAGGCGATGGATTTCCCGGTGGCGCAAAACGGGTCCGTACCCGCGACGTTGGGCGTCCCCCACATCTGGGCGAAGAGCCGCGTGTAGCCGCTCTTGGTGAGCAGCCCCGTCCGGGTCCCGATGTACATGCCGAGGGCTTCGGGCCCCCATTTCAGGCGGATTTTTTCAAGCTTTTCGGCGATCTCGTCCAGGGCCTGCTCCCAGCCGATGGGCTCGAACTCACCCTCGCCTCTTTTGCCGATGCGCTTGAGCGGCCGGGTGAGGCGGTGCTCGCTGTGGTACATCTGGAGCGTCATCTGCGCCTTGGGGCAGAGCCTCCCCTTCAGGACCGGGTCCTCGGCGTTGCCGGTGATCTTCACCAGCTCCTCGCCCCGGAAGTGAAAATTCACGCTGCAGCAGTTGAAACAGATGTTGCACCCGCCCGGCTCAATCCGGTCCACCTCGGCGGCTTCCCGCTCCTCCCCGTAGGGGAAACTCGCACTCTTTTCTACGAATATTTTTTTGGCCCCCGGCGCATCGGCGAAGGCGGGACGCACACCGAAACCGGCAGGGGGATGAGTCTCCCCGTTTCCGTTGCGCAGGCGCTCAAGGTAGATGGTCTGAGGTTTGAGCAGGAAATGATCGTGGTCGCGGATGCCGCGCTCCTCGCGCCAGGCCCGCTCGAGGAGTTCATCCCGCGCGCCGAAGTGGATCGCGTGGCCGGGGCAGATACTCGCGCAGGCGGGTTCGAGGCCGGCCTCCCTCCGGTCCGGGCACAAATCGCACTTCACGGCGTGATGTCCCACCGGGTCGTATCCCATCGCGCTGTAGGGGCAGGCGATGACGCACTCCCCGCAGCCCGTGCAGCTCTCCTCTCTGACCTCGACGATCCCGGTCAGGGGGTTTTTTGAGATGGCGGCCGGGTTCACCGGACAGGCCCGGAGGCAGGCGGGGCGCTCGCAGTGCTGGCAGGTCAGGGTGAGGAAATCGAATCCCCCGCCCGAGGCATCGCCCAGCCAGACGACCTTCGTCCGGTACTCGGCCGGGCCAAGACGGTGCTCCTGCTTGCAGGCCGCCTCGCAACTCTTGCAGCCGAAGCACCGCTCGAGATCGATCATCAGGGAAAGCGGATTCACGGAATCCCCCGTCTCGGAGTCGGCGGCCCGGGGGCCACAGGCCCGAGGCTTGAAGCTTGAAATCCGGATCAAATCACCATGCGGCGAGATGCCACCAGTATATCTCCTCCCCTCCCGAGACATAGCCGGCGAAGAGGGTGACCACGACGACGTGGCCGATCAGCCCCAAGACGAAGATCGCCGCCAGCGTCAAATGAAGCCTACGCCAGTGGGCCTGCGCGGCTGGAACTTTTTCCCGGACGCCGAGGATGGCGCTCTCCTCCCTGACGAGGCGGGCGTAGGCCGCCGCCAACACCGGGTGCGCCAGCCAGAGCGCCGGGGTGAGCGAGAATGTCCCCTCCACGGCCCCGGGCTCAAGGCGCGCGAGAAGACTCTCTTTTTT
>NYYB01000083.1 GCA_002685755.1 Nitrospinota bacterium | reverse complement strand
CCGAGCTATCGGGAGGTGTGCTCCGGCCGGACCGGCCACGCCGAGGTCGTCGAGATCGAATTCGACCCGGCCGCCGTCTCCTACGGCGAGCTGTTAGAGGTGTTGTGGCGGATTCACGACCCGACGACGCTGAACCGCCAGGGCCCGGACGTGGGCACCCAGTACCGCTCGGCGATCTTTTTTCACACCCCCGCGCAGGAAGCCGCCGCCGCCTCATCGAAGGAAGCCCTCGAGGCCTCGGGCTGGCTCGGGGGCCCCGTCGTCACCGAAATCACGCCCGCCCCCACCTTTTACCGGGCCGAAGAGTATCATCAGCAATATTTCGAAAAAAACAGAGTGGCCCATTAAGGAGCGAAATATGACCCGCCGCGCACTGTCCCATGGCGCGGGCCGGTTTTTGTGCGCCGCGCTCGCCGCCGCGATGATCTGGACGGCGGTTTCAGCCGCGTCCGCCGCACAGCGAGAAACCCGCTCCCGCCTCAAGAGTAAAATCGCCGCCGAGCGCTACGAGGCCGCGCTCGCGCTCGGCCGGGCGGGGGTGATGAAAGATACGCCCTCGCTCGCGCCGCTTCTGGCGGACTCTGTGGTCCGGGTCCGGGAGGCGGCGTATCAATCCCTCTGGAAAATCTGGTTGCGCTCGGGCGACCCGGAGATAGACGCAATCATGGGCCGGGGCGTCGAACTGATGAACGGGGGCCACCCCGCCGAGGCGGTCGATGTCTTTTCCGAGATCATCCGGCGAAAGCCCGTCTACGCCGAGGGCTGGAACAAGCGTGCGACGGCGCTGTGGATGGTCCGGCGCTACCGAGAGTCGATCGCCGACTGCATCAGGGTGGTCGAGCTCAATCCCTATCATTTCGGCGCTTTCTCGGGGATGGGGCTCAATTATCTCGGGCTCAAGGATTTCGAGGGCGCCCTCGACGCCTTCAAGAAAACGATCAGGCTCCTCCCGCACTCGAAGAGCACGGCGCGCTACATCGAAATTATCGAGAACGCCCTGGCGGACAAGCGCAAGAAGATTTAAGGCCGTCCGGTCGTGCGAGATGGGCGAGTGAGGTAGCGCCGCCTGATGCGGGTTTTCGAGGGGTTGATTTCTTGACACCTCCGGCGGCTCTCCTTATATTGCCCGGTGGCGAAGCGCCGAGCGAATTGACGGTTCTTAAATAAACAAAGCGATCTCATCGAGGTCTTGCCGTGCCTCAGGAATACTTGCCGATTTTCCTCCTTCTCGCGTTGGCGGTGGGATTCGCCGCCGTGAGCCTGGGGATGTCCTTCTTTTTCGGCAAAAGACGCCCCACACCCGAGAAAAACGCGCCCTACGAGTGCGGAATCGTCCCCGAGACGAGCGCGCGCGGGCGGGTTTCGGTGAAATTCTTCCTCGTGGCGATGCTCTTTATCGTGTTCGACGTCGAGACCATCTTCCTCTTTCCCTGGGCGGTGGTGTTGCGGGAGCTGGGGGGCTACGCCCTCGCCGCGATGCTGCCCTTCATGTTCCTGCTCGTGGCCAGCCTGGTTTACGAGTGGAAACGGGGAGCGCTGGAATGGGACTAGAAGAAAAACTCGAGGGCCAGGTCGTGCTCGGCCGGGCCGCCGATGTGATCAAGTGGGCCCGTAAAAACAGCCTCTGGCCCGCGCTTTTCGGCCTCGCCTGCTGCGCCATCGAGATGATGTCCGCCTCGGCGAGCAAGTACGATATCGCGCGGTTCGGGGCCGAGGTGTTCCGCGCCTCCCCGCGCCAGTCGGACCTGATGATCGTGGCGGGCCGCGTCTCGCGGAAGATGGCCCCGGTTCTCAGGCAGATTTACGACCAGATGCCAGAGCCTAAATGGGTTATTTCGATGGGCGCCTGCGCTTCGACCGGAGGGGTTTTCAACAATTACGCCCTGGTCCAGGGGGTGGACGAGGTGGTCCCCGTGGATATTTACGTGCCCGGCTGTCCGCCGCGCCCGGAAACCCTCCTCGATGGAATTCTCAAGCTCCAGAAGAAAATCGAATCCGAGGGACTTTACCCGGAAAGGTCCGGAGCAGCCTCCGCCTGATCGAGCGGAGCGTCCGGAGCCGCACCCGGGCGGATGTTTATGGCCGGAGGCTTGTGCTATTTTTCACAAAATTTTGCCCCGGCGGGGCGATCCATAGGATGTCACTCCCAAGTCGCCATCGGCGAGTCGCCTGCCCGGGAAGAGGATGAATCGTGCCGGATGAGACCGAATTAGCGCCAGACGGCGAAGAGAGCCCCGGAGAGAGCGACGAGGATCTCCTGGCGCTCCGGGACCGGATCGGCGGCGGGGTGCGGGCCGCCCGGCTTCACCGGGGCCAGCTCTCCGTCGAGATCGCGCCCGCCTCGCTGGAGGAGGCGGCGAGGTTTCTCCGCGAGGAGCGCGGGTTCGCGATGTTGAGCTTCGTCGCCGGGGTGGACTGCCTCGAGCTTCCGGTCCCCTACCGGTTCAAGGCGACTTATTCGCTCCTCGATCCGGCGCGGGCCCGGCGGATTCGCCTGGAGGCGCCCTGCGAGGACGATCTGGAGCCCCGCCTCCCGAGCGTAAGCGGGGTCTGGCCCGGCGCGGCCCCGCACGAGAGCGAGGCCTACGACCTCCTCGGGATAGTTTTTGACGGAAACGAGCAGCTTGAGCGGATCCTCACCCCCGAGGGTTTCGAGGGCTATCCGCACAGAAAAGATTTCGACATCTCCTCCGAGCCGGTGGCGTTCTCCTTCCGGGATACGCCCGCCGGCAAGCCGGAAGCGAGGGAGTAGCCGCCCCGCCGGCGGATGCCCCCGACAGGAGCGCATGATGAGTTCCGAGGCCGAACAGGCCGCCGCACCGGACCGGGATATTCTCGGTCCCATTCGCACCGAGACGATGACCCTCAACATGGGTCCGCAGCACCCGAGCACCCACGGCGTCCTCCGCGTGCGGCTCGAGCTCGAGGGTGAGATGGTGCTCGCCTGCCGCCCCGATATCGGCTATCTCCACACCGGCTTCGAAAAGAACATGGAGGAGAAGACCTACAACAAGGCGCTCCCCATGACCGACCGCATGGACTACCTCGCGCCCATGTCGAACAACCTGGGTTTCGTCCTCGCGGTCGAGCGGCTTCTCGACCTGGAAATCACGCGGCGGTGCAGCTATCTGCGCGTGCTCCTGGCCGAGTTGACGCGGATCCAGAGCCACCTCGTCTGGCTGGGGACCCACGCCCTCGACCTCGGGGCGATGACGGTGTTCCTCTACTGTTTCAGGGAGCGCGAGGACCTCCTCAAGATTTTCGAGAAGGTCGCTGGGGTGCGGATGATGACGAGCTACTTCCGCGTCGGGGGCGTCTCCCGCGAGCCCTATCTCGAGTTCCATGCCGACTGCCGGAGATTTCTGGACGAATTTCCCGCCAAGATGGACGACTACGAGGAACTCCTCACGGACAATCCGATTTTCAGGGGCCGCACCCGGGGGGTCGGAGCGATTTCGGCCGAGAAAGCCCTAGCCCACGGCGTGACGGGGCCGCTCCTCCGCGCCTGCGGAGTGGACTACGACATCCGGAAAAAAGAGCCCTACCTCGCCTACGAGGAGTTCGATTTCGGCGTCCCCCTTGGCGAGACCGGCGACATCTACGACCGCTACCTAGTGCGCTTAGCCGAGATGCGCGAGTCGCGCGAAATCGCCATCCAGGCGATCGAGGGGATGCCCGAGGGACCGCTCATGGCGGACGATCCCAAGGTGGTCCCCCCGCCCAAGGAACGGCTCTCCACCGACATGGAAGCGCTGATTCATCATTTCAAAATCTTCACCGAGGGCTATCAGGTTCCCGCCGGCGAGGTGTATCAGGCCACCGAGTCCCCGCGCGGGGAGATCGGCTACTACATCATCAGCGACGGAAGCCCCAGCCCGTATAAAGTGAAAGTCCGCGCCCCGAGCTTTTCAAATCTCTTTTCGATGGCGGAGATGGTGAAGGGCGGGATGTTTGGCGACGTGGTGGCCGCGCTGGGAAGCGTGGACATCGTTTTGGGAGAGATCGACCGCTAGGCGGCCGGTTTCCAGAGGAGCAGGGTTTGTCGATAGAGCGGTTTCCGCATTCCGCGAAAGAGGAAAGCTTCGAGTTCGCGCCCGAGGTCCGGGCCGAGTTCGACCGGATCGTCGAAAAATACCCGGTGAAGCGCTCGGCGCTCATCCCGGCGCTTCAGCTCGCGCAAAAGCAAAATGGCTACATCTCGAGCGCCGTGATGCAGCACGTCGCCGGTATATTCGACATCTCGGCGATGGATGTCTGGGGGGTGGTGAGCTTTTACAGCATGCTCAAGACCCATCCCATCGGGGAGTATCATTTTCAGCTTTGCAGCAATCTCTCGTGCAACTTGCTGGGTTCGGGCGCTCTCCTCAGGCGGATCGAGGAGCGGCTCGGAATCAGGGCGGGCGAGACGCGGGCGGACGGCAAGTTTTCCCTCGAGAGGGTCGAGTGCCTGGGCGCCTGCGGAGGGGGGCCCTGCGTTCAGATCAACGTGGATTATTTCGAGTGCGCAACGCCCGAAATGATCGACGGGATTATCTCGGCCCTGGAGAAGGGCGAGTATGTGCCCCCCGTCGGCGCGGACGAGGTGGCCCCGCCGCCAGCTGCCGCTGCCGAGGCGGCGGCGGCCGGCGATGGGACCGCCAATGTGGCTGGAAAAGCGGAAGGCTAGGGAGAGACTGCGCGAATGAATCTGCGTCTGGACGCACTGGTCACCGAGAAGATCGTCTCGGCCCGCTTCGGCGACGCCGGGGCGGCGGATATCGGCGGCTACGAAGCCTCGGGCGGCTACCGGGCCATCCGCAAGATTTTCGGACAGACCGGCCCGAAGGATGTCATCGAGATCGTCAAGGCCTCCGGCCTTCGCGGGCGCGGCGGCGCTGGCTTCCCCTGCGGGCTCAAGTGGAGCTTCGTGCCCGACATGGACGGACCCAAGTACCTCGCGGTCAATGCCGACGAGGGCGAGCCCGGTACCTTCAAGGACCGCGAACTCATGCTCCGCGATCCGCACCAGCTCATCGAGGGCATCCTCATCGCCTGCTACGCGGTGGGAATCGAGAAGGCCTATATCTTCATCCGGGGCGAGTTCGACGCCCCGGCGCGATCGGTCAACAAGGCGCTGGCCGAGGCCTATGAGGCGGGCTACATCGGGGAGAACATCTTGGGCAGCGGGTTCTCCTGCGACATTTACACCCACATGGGCGCCGGGGCCTATATTTGCGGCGAGGAGACGGGGCTGCTCGAATCCCTCGAAGGAAAGCGCGGCCACCCGCGCCTGAAGCCGCCGTTCCCGGCGATTGTCGGGCTCTACGGCCGGCCCACCGTGGTGAACAACGTCGAGACGCTCTCGAACCTTTCGCACATCATCGAGCGGGGCGCGGATTGGTACGCCGGCATCGGGATCGACGAGAAGAACACGGGCACCCGGATGTACTGCGTTTCGGGCCACGTGGAAAAGCCCGGTCTCTACGAGTTGCCCCTCGGGCTCACCCTCGAAGAGATCGTCGACGGGCACTGCGGCGGAATGCGCGGCGGAAAGGCGCTCAAGGCGGTGATTCCCGGAGGGGCAAGCGCGCCGGTGCTGACCACGAAGGAGATCCGCGAGGATAAGATCCGGATGGATTTCGACGCCCTGGCCCGGGCCGGGAGCATGGGCGGAAGCGGCGGGGTGATCGTGATGGACGAGACGACGTGCATGGTCCAGGCGGCCCAGCGGCTGGCCCTGTTCTATGAGGAAGAATCCTGCGGGCAGTGCTCTGTCTGCCGGGAGGGGACGGGCTGGGTGGCCGGGATTTTCTCGCGGCTGGAAAACGGCCGGGGCGTCCCCGACGATCTGGGGACGCTCGAGTCGATCGATGTCAACATGAGAGGAAACACCATCTGCGTTCTCTCGGACGCCTGCGCGATGATGTTCGGCGCGTTCGTGAAAAAGTTCCGGAGCGAGTTCGAGGCCCATATCGAGGGCGGGCGCTGCCCGCTCGGGAGCCCGTATCCCGCTTGAGCGGGGCGGTTTTTTTGAGGCGAGTCGATGCCTGACGCTGAAATCACGTTTACCCTGAACAGACGGAAGTTGAAGGCGCGAAAGGACGAGAGCGTCCTCGGCGCCGCGTTGCGCGCCGGGGTGCACATCCCCCACTTCTGCTACCACAAAAATCTTTCCGTGGTGGGCCAATGCCGCGCCTGCCTGGTGGAGATCGTGGACCTGGGCAACGGCAACGGCCTCCCCAAGCTCCAGCCCTCCTGCGCGATGAAGGCGGGGGAGGGAATGGTGGTCGAATCGGCGAACGCTCGCGTCAAGGAGGCTCAAGAGACCGTCTTCGAGTTCCTGCTCAAGAACCATCCGCTGGATTGCCCCGTCTGCGATCAGGGAGGCGAGTGCCCTCTGCAGGATCAGACCATGGCCTTCGGCAAGGCGATCAGCCGGACGCACGAGCTGCGCCGCCTCTATCCCGAAAAAGAAATCAGCCCCTATATCAAGCCTCAGATGAATCGGTGCGTTCACTGCACCCGGTGCGTCCGCTTCTCCGGCGAGATCGACGGGGGCGGCGAGTTCGGTTGGGCCGGCCGGGGAGACCGGACCGAGGTGGGGATTTTCCAGGACCTTCCCCTGACGAGCATCGTCTCGGGCAACGTCATCGATATCTGCCCGGTGGGCGCCCTCACCGACAACAAGTACCGCTTCACCGCCCGGGTCTGGGAGATGAAGGATGTCGAGGGGCCCTGCACCCACTGCAGTGTGGGCTGCAGCCAGCGGGTCTGGAACCGAGAAAATGAGATCATGCGCGTCACCGCCGGGGAGAACGTGGAGGTGAACGATACCTGGATCTGCGACGTGGCCCGGTGGGGCTGGAGCGGCGCTGGGAGTAAAGAGCGCATCGACGGCCCCATGATCCGCGAAGGGGGCGAGCTTCGCTCCGCCGGCTGGGACGAGGCGCTCTCACTGGTTGCCTCCCGCCTGGACGGCATCCGCTCGGAGAGCGGCGGCACGGCGCTGGCGGGGCTGGGCGGCGCGCGCTCGACGAACGAGGCCGCCTACCAGTTCGGTGCGCTTTTCAGGTCGGTTTTGGGCACCAATAACATCGACTGCCGGGTTCATCCGCGCGACACAGCCCAGACCGAGGCCCAGCGAGAGGGGCTTGGCGCGGCGGGCGGCTTCGGCTCCCTGACCGGCCTCGCCGAGGCGAGGGCGATCCTGCTCGTGGGCAGCGATCCTTTCGAGGAGCATCCGATCCTGGCCCTTCAGGTCCGCAAGGCCCACCGCGCCGGGGCCAGTATCGTCAGCCTTCATCCGAGGCGGATCGATCTGCGCATCCTAGGGCGGATGCACCACCTCAACCCGCTGCCGTGCGAGGAGGCCCGCGCGCTCACCGCGCTGGCCAGGACCCTCCTCGACGCGGGCGCCGCGCCGAGGGGCGATGGCGCGGGTGACTACCAAAAAGCGCTTGCGGGAGCCGACACGGACGCTCTGTGCCGGGAATCGGGCATCAATGCCGGCGGCCTGGCCGCTGCGGCCGGGGCGCTCCGCCCGGAGGAGGGCGGCGTGGCCGTAGTCGTGGGTCCCGGAATCGGGGACGAGGCGGCGGCGGCCGAGGCCGTGAACATCGCGCTGATGCTGGGTGCCGAGATTCTCTTCGCCTCGGGCGCGCCCAATCTCCAGGGGGCGCTCGACATGGGTCTTCACCCCGGGTTTCTTCCGGGCGGCGGGGATGCGGCCAGTGACGCCGCCCGCCAGGCCGTGGCCGGTGTGTGGGGCAGGGAGGCACCGGCGTCTTCCTGCCTCGGGACGGACGCCATCCTCGAGGCCGCCGCCGGGGGAGAAATTCGCGGGCTTTACCTCTTTGGGTGTGACCCGCTCGCGGAGCACCCTAACGGCGATCTGGCGCGGCGCGCCCTCGATCGGGCGGAGTTCGTAGTGGTTCACGCCTCCCACCGGAGCGCGGGCAGGGAGTTCGCCGATGTGGTGCTCCCCGCGCCTACGCTCTACGAGGAGGAGGGAACGGTGACGAATATGGAGCGGCGCGTTCAGCGGCTCAGGCGTTCGGTGAAGCCGGACGGTCCGGAGGTCCGGGAGGCCTCGCGGGTCATCGCCGAGCTCGCCCGGCTCATGGAGCGCCCCCTGAAGGCCCAGGGCGCCGCCGCGATTCAGGCCGAGGTGCGTCTCCTCGCCGAGGACTACGCGCCCGCCTTCGGACGGATGCCGGAGGGCGGGGCCCGCCTCGGGCGGGTGCCGGTGGGCGCTTGTCGGGCCGTGGAGCACGCGCTGGTGTCCGCCCCCGTGGACGGGCTTCAGTTGATACTCGCTCCCACGATTTGGCTCTCTGGCGCGCTGATCGCGTCGGCGCATCACCTCTCTGGCAAGCCGGGGGCCGCTCTTCGCCTCTCGCCCACCGACGCCGGAAGGCTGGGCGTCGCCGAGGGCATGGAGGTCGGCGTAGAGCTGGGCGGCGAGACGATCCACCTGCCCGCGCGGGTGGACGAATCGCTTCCGGTGGGCGTGGCGCAGGCCCCCGAGGCCTTACCCGGCGCTCTACTCAACCGCGGCGGGGCGGTGATTCGCGTCTCACCCGCCGAGAAAGAAACGGTGGGGGCGTAATGGCCTGGCTTGCCATCATCATCATAAAAGTTGTCGTCGCCTTCGGGGCGCTGCTCCTGATAGCGGCCTATATGAGCTGGATGGAGCGGCGCGTCTTCGCTCTCGTTCAGGTGCGCTACGGCCCCAACCGCGTGGGCCCGGCCGGGCTGCTCCAGCCCATCGCGGACGGGATCAAACTGATGTTCAAGGAGACGGTGGTCCCGAGCCAGGCGGACAAGTTCGTATTCTTCATCGCCCCGGCCCTCACGCTGATTCCCGCGCTCGCGGCCTTCGCGGTGGTTCCCTTCGGCGATGCCGTCACCTTGTTCGGGCACAAAATCGACCTGGTGGTGGCCGATGTGAACGTCGGCATCCTCTATATCTTCGCGCTGAGCGGGATCGGCATTTACGGTGTGGTGCTCGGCGCCTGGGCCTCGAACAGCAAGTATCCCCTGATGGGGGGGCTTCGCGCGTCGGCCCAGCTCATCAGCTACGAGCTCTCGCTGGGCATGTCACTGCTCGGAGTGGTGATGATCTCCGGCTCGCTGAGCCTCAAGGACATCATCGCCGGGCAGGTGGACTATCCCTTTATTTTTCTTCAGCCGCTGGGCTTCATTTTGTTCGTCGTTTGCATGCTTGCCGAGACGAACCGGACGCCCTTCGATTTGCCCGAGGCCGAGAGTGAGCTCACCGGCGGTTTTCACACCGAGTACTCGAGCATGAACTTCGCTGTCTATTTTCTGGCCGAGTACTGCAACATGATCACGCTCTCGGCGGTGGCGGCGACGTTTTTCCTGGGCGGCTGGCGTGGCCCGTTCCTGCCGCCGGTGCTGTGGTTCCTGATTAAAATCATCGCGTTCATGTTCTTTTTCATGTGGCTGCGCGCGTCGAGCCCCCGCCTTCGCTACGATCAGTTAATGGCTTTCGGCTGGAAGGTGCTCCTTCCGCTCGCGATACTGAACGTAGTGGTGACGGCGGTTTTCATTTACTTGATGGATTCTTGAGCCGCGGGGCGGGAGCTCCGCTCCCGCGATGCGGCCTATGGAGGAGAGGCCATGCTGGGCGAGGTATTTAGAGGACTGTGGGTGACGATCAAGCACTCCGTCCGTGCCCGGGAGACGGTCCAGTATCCCGAGGTGCGCGAGGAACTTCCCCCCGGCTACCGGGGGCTTCACAAGCTTCTTCTCTGGGAGGACGGACTGGAGCGCTGCGTGGGCTGTAAGCTCTGCGCCGCCGCCTGCCCGGTGGAATGCATCTTCGTCGAATCCGGGGAGAACAATCCCGCTAGGCCGGTCTCGAAGGGCGAGCGCTACGCGCGCGTTTACGAGATTAACGAGCTGAGGTGCATTTTCTGCGGCTATTGCGAGGAGGCCTGCCCGGTCGGAGCGATCGTTCTGGGCGGGGAATACGAATTCCGTGCGGACAGCCGCCAGAAATTCATCTATGGAAAGCGCGATCTGCTCGTGAAGCGGCCCGACGAAATTCCCGAGCTTCAGAGGCGCTATAACGAGAAAAAGCTGCTCACCTATGTCTAGGCGCGGGCGGCGGGCGGGCGAGGTTCCGCCGGAGGGACCAGAGGGGGAGGTTTAGTGCCGGGTTTGTTCCTGTTTTATCTGACGGCGGCGGTGACGATCGCGGGGGCGATGGGGGTCGTGTCCCACCCGAACACGCTCTACTGCGTGTTGAGCCTCATCGCCGCTTTTATCGGGCTGGCCGGGCTTTATCTTTCGCTGAGCGCCGAGTTCATCGCCATCGTTCAGGTCGTCATCTACGCCGGCGCCATCATGGTGCTTTTCCTGTTCGTGGTGATGCTGCTCGATCTGCGCCGAGAGGAGTGGATTCCCCTGCGCCTGCCGATCCAGAAGTTCACCGGCGCGCTCATCGGGGTGGGGCTCTTCGCCGTTATCTTGAAGGTGATATTTTCGGGCTCGGTCCTCACCGGTGCGAAGGGGGAGTTCCCCGCCGAGCGCGTGAGCGAAATCGGAAACACCCAGGTCCTCGGGAAGATTCTTCTCACGGATTATCTCCTGCCCTTCCAGGCGATGGGGGTGTTGTTGTTCGTGGGAATCATCGGCGCGGTGGTGTTGGCCCGCCGCAGGGCGGACTGAGCCCAAGGAAAGGGAACCGAGCGTGGCTCCACTGGAACATTATTTGATCGTCAGCGCCCTGCTCTTCGCGATTGGGGTGGTGGGCGTCGTTGTGCGGCGCAACGCCATCGTCGTCGTCATGTCGATCGAAATCATGCTGAACGCCGGGAACCTCGCTTTCGTCACGTTCGGCAGATTTCTGGATTCGATGGACGGCCAACTTATTGTATTTTTCGTGATGGGCGTGGCGGCGGCCGAGGCGGCTATCGGGCTCGCCATCCTCATATTGATATACAGAAACCGTGAATCCACCGACGTGGACAACCTGAACCTATTGAAGCTTTGATGATGAAAACGATCCTTTTCATATTATTGCTCCCCGTGGCCGGGGTATTGGTAAACTTGATCTTCGGCTGGCGGCGAGGAGAAAAGTTCGCGGGCCGGGTCGCGGCCGGCGCCATGGCGTTGGCCTTCGCGGCCTCGGTCGCCGGATTTGTCCAGCTTCTCGGGCTGCCGGAGGACCAAAGGCTGATTCGCGCCGATCTGTTCAAGTGGATAGCCGTCGGGACCTTCCGAGTCAACGCCGGTTTCATGCTCGATCCGCTTTCCTCGGTGATGACGCTGATCATCACTGGGGTCGGCGCCCTCATTCACATTTACTCGATTGGGTACATGCACGGCGACCGGGGCGCGGTGCGCTACTTTATTTATCTCAACCTGTTTGTTTTTTTCATGCTCACCCTGGTTCTCGGCTCGAATTTTCTCGTCCTCTTCGTCGGTTGGGAGGGCGTGGGCCTGTGCAGCTACCTCCTGATCGGATTCTGGTTCGAGCGGCCCGCCGCGTCCGAGGCGGGCAAGAAGGCATTTGTCGTCAACCGGATCGGCGATTTCTGTTTTCTGATCGCGATGTTCATTCTCATCGGCATTTTCGGAACCCTCGATTTCGGGGAAATCCTCCAGGCCGCACCGGTCAAGCTGGCGGCGGGCGGCGGAGCCGTCACCCTGGT
>NYYB01000082.1 GCA_002685755.1 Nitrospinota bacterium | reverse complement strand
GGCGGGAGGATTCTATTGGATCACATCAGAGATGAAATAGGGGAGGTTTTTAGAGGTGCCCATAAGTTTTTTGCCATTCTAAAGTATCTGTGAAGTATTATAATCGGTTAAACTGGGCTTTTGTTATTCTTGATTTTATTTTTATTATTTTTATTTTGATGCGAGGTTTTTAAAGTACTTCCCGTTGGCTCGATGATAATGCTGGTCGACCCGGTGAATGAACTGCGGATGCAGTCCCGCCTGATTGGATGGGATGAAGGCGGATGCATGATGCTCGAACAGCCGACCCACGGCGGATCGGCCGTCCAGTTGACCAAGGATCTCCACCTTGTCGGCCGGGGCATGTACGAAGGGCGCGTCTGGGGCTTCAAGTCCAACGTGATGTTTCAGACGGCCCAGCCGTTTCGAATTTTATTTCTGGTCTATCCCGATCAGATCGAAGAAATCTCTCTCTGGAAAGCCGATCGAATTTCGGTGAATTTGGAAATTTTTATTTCGGCGCGAAAACACGTTTTCGCGGAAGCGATGAAAAGCAAATCCTCCGCGAAGGGGGTCATCAAGAATATCAGCAATGGCGGATGCAGTATTTCCTGCCCCCTCCGCTTCGAGATGAATATGCCCGTTTTCATTTCCGGCGAGCTACCGAACGGAAAGACGCTGGACAATGTAATGGGTTTCGTGAAAAACGTGACGCGCGATCAAAACGAGAACATGTACGGCATTCAACTCGATGAAAGAAGCGGCCCGCTCGAGGGACTGCGCGAGTTCGTGCTTCTCGCATCGAAGATTGTCTCGAAGGGCGATACGAACAGCCACTGATCAATCCCCGATTCCTCGGTCCGCTTTTATTTCCCCGGTGTTTATTTCCATCCTCCAGGCCCGAAGATCAGCAGGGCCAGGGCGGCCGCGGTCATCAGGCTCAGCCCCACGGTGTAGCCAACCTCGGGGGCGAACGCCCCGCGGATTCTTCTTCCTATCAAGAAACCCGCCAAAGCCGGGAACACCGCCAGCAGCGACCTTGCGGCCGAAAGGGGAAGCAGGTTTCCGGTGCCGCTGAGGGCCGCCACCTGAATGGCGGTGAACGCAAGGGCCGAGATGTTCATCATCTTGGTCATGCGTGAGCGGTTCATTTGAAGACTGTCCAGGTAGATGATGATGAGAGGGCCGCCCGCGTAGGTTAGGCCGCTCAGCCAGCCGGAGACCAGTCCCGCGAGGTAGGCGAAAAAAGATTCGTCCCGAAGGTCAAGCTGAAGGCGCAACCTGGAGAGGCTGTAGGCGGCGATGAGGAGGACTAGCAACCCGGTCCCCCATTTCAGAACGATAGGAGGGGTGACGATGAGTGTGATGACCCCCGCGGCGGCGCCCAGGCCGCCGGCCCCGATAAACGGCATCAACCGCCGGACGGGGTCAGGGGGAGTTTTCACTCCCAGTATTTTCGAGACGGCTATGGAGAGGTTCGGAAGCGAAAGGAGCACCACCGCATTCAGCACGCCGATTAGGGAGCCCAGCGCGGGAGCGGCCACGAGGCCGAAATCGAACCCAACGGCCCCCTCGAGCAGGGCCGCCGCGAAGACAATAAGAGTCTGTTCCCAGGAGGGCCACATTTCGGAATTACCAGGGCGGTCGGAGCGTCAAGTTAAAGCTGAAAAAGCCGTTGTGCATTGAGGTGCGTGATGTTGGCGTATTCTTCGTCGCTGAGCCCGGCGGATTTGAGCGTCTGAACGATGTTTGTGTCCGTCATGTCGTAGGCCAGGTCGGTGCCCAGCATGACTCGCTCGCTTCCCATCAAATCCACTAAAAAGCGGACGACGGGGGGATAAAAAACCAGGGCGTCGAAGAAGAAATGCTCCCGCAGGTATTCGAGGGGTGAGCGGGAGATATTCTGGCACTCGGGGCGGACCTCCCAGCCGTGGATGAACCGGCCGATCAGATACGGCGCGGTTCCCCCGCCGTGGAGAAAGATAAACTCAAGGTCGGGAAGGCGGTCGAAGACCCCAGAGAAAATCAGCCGGGCGATGGAGTTGGCGCTCTCCGTGGTGAAACCGATCATGTTGAACAGGTGGTAGTCACGCATCTCGGACATGGCGGCCGGGTTGGCGGGGTGGACGATAATCGGAACCTTGAGTGACGCGGCGGCCTCGAAAATCGGCATGAAGCCTTCGTCGTCGAGATAGCGGCCGTTGACGTTGGTTCCCAGGAAACCGCCCTTGAGGCCGAGCTTGGTCACCGCCCGCTCGAGTTCGCGGACCGACCGGGTGGTGTCCTGCGCGGGAAGAGTTGCTAGCCCGGAGAATTTGTCGGGCATCTCCGCGATAATCCGGGCGTAGCCGTTATTGGCTTCCTGGGAGAGTTCCTCGGCGAGTTGGGCATCGGCCCAGTAGACGCCCGGACGAGACGAAAAAGAGAGGACATTCATATCCAGTCCCATCTCTTTCATCGTTTCGAGCCGGACGCCGGTGTTCGTAAACGGCTTCAGGGGGGGCTGGCGCACCCCCTTGAGGGTCACGTGCTTGTCGCCGTTCTCGTCGGTATGAATTACCGCTCCGTAAGGCGCACCCTCTTTTTCCATCAAATCGATGTATTCTTCGGGAAATATATGACAGTGAACGTCGATATGCATGAATTCTCCCTTAGCTACAATAAGACGTTAGCCTTGCGCTAATTAGCATCGCCCGGCAAAGGGTGTCAATTCGCGGGGAAAATGGCGTACTTCATCTTTCGCCGCCGGGGCGAAAATGCCCATTCCGGCGATTTGACGCTTTGCCGGCCGGAGAAACCTGATTTCATTCGGACCGTTCTAAGTTATAATGGTTGTGCGGTTTTTTGGCGTAGTAGCGACTCTATTGAAAGGCGGGTCCCGGGGGCCGCTGTTAATCCCGTTGGCGGAGAAGCACAGGTGGACCAATACAATTTTGAATTCTTTGGCAAGAAAAAACCCAGCCTGCCGTTGAGAATCTTGTACCAGATTCTTCGGTATCTGCTGGTCGTTGGTTTCCTGTATATCGCCTACCTGGGATTTACGATGAGGAGGATTGGCGTGACTCAGACCCCGCAGACCCCGCCAGTGAAACAGCCCGCCGCTCCCGCGTGAGGGTTCAAGAATCCCGCGTCCGGGGGCCGGTCCACACCTGTTGCTCCCCCTGGCTAGACCGGGACCGGGGGAAAATCGTTTTAGTCTCCTCGGCTCCTTCCGCTTCCAGTTTAAATCACTGCCGTTTCGATGGATGGGGATGCCTTCGCCCGTAGATTATCGTCGGGTGAGCCTTCAGGGAGAGGTCCTTGAAGGAAATCAGTCTGATTTTCCCTCGTCGTCCAACAGGTTTTCGAGGTCTTCAAGACTGAACGGACTGGACTCATCGTCTTCCGCCTCGGGGGCGAGCTTGTATTCCTCCTCCGCCGGTTTTTTGATTCCTCCTGCGGGAGAAATATCGCCAATCTTGAACGTGCTCTCGGTGGATTCGGACCTGGAGGGGGGCACTCCGATCGAAGGTGCGCCGGAGGGAGGCTTCGCTTTGCCGCCCTTGAATTTCGACATGGAGAGCGCGTCTTCTTGTTGGGCCATGATGGATTTCTTGTCGGAGGGGTCGAAATCGAAGGTGTTCAGATCCTGAAGATGGTCGCTTTCCTACAGAAAAGAGCTGGTATCGATGTTCGGGTCCGGAAGGGTGATGCCGGGCTCTTCGGATTCGTCGAGTTCGAGCACCTCGTTCGGGACCTGAAGGGTGATGCCGGTCTCTTCGGGTTCGTCGAGTTCGAACACCTCGTCCTCCAAAGTCAGATCGACCGCTTCCTCCTCGGGGGGAGCCGGTGGGGCGGAGAATTTCTTCGGCTCGGATGCGGGCGGAGAGGGGGATAGATGGGCGGTTTCGCCCTCGGCCGCGCCGGCCCGGATGCCAAGCTGCTCGAGCATGGCGACGGCCATTTTTCCTCTCCCGTCTCGCGGGTTAAGTTTTTATACTGGCCGAGAAAGTCGGCGATTTCAAAATACGGCCCCCCCGAGCGAAAAAACGAGTCGGTGGATTGTTCCAGAAGGCCGTTCAGGGCGGTCGGGAAACCGGAATGCAGAAAATCACTGGTAGAATTTTCAAAGGCGAAGGTTTCGGCGGAAGTGCCGGGTCCGGTAATTTTCAGGCCGGGCACATCGCGCATGGCGGCCATGTTTTACCGGGCCAGGCCGTCTCCCAACTCCCGGAGGAAGCTTTTCCTGTTTTCCAGGTCGGCGAGCTTGGCGGTGTTCAGCGGGGAGGACGCACTCTCCACCAGATATTCCTCGTGAAGCCGCCTGAGATGCTGGATTGATTTTCGAAGATAGTTGAGAAATACGTCCGTCGCGAGCACCGAGACGCCGTTCTCGCCGAAGAGAAACGCCGCGCAGTTTTGCCCCTAGGGGTCCTGGCAGCGCACGGCGCCGCCTCACCGGATATAGTTCATCAGCTGGTCAATCGCTACGGGCAGCGGTTTTTTTGGACCGGTTTCGATCCGGTGAGGGCCTCCGTTCGTGTGAAGTTTGCCGGAGGCCGGACGGGGAATTTCAACGTCCAGGTCCGGCTCGATGGCTTTCAGGAAGGGGTCAGGACGATTCCTCGCTGGGCGATTTCACGGTGGCGTCCGCGGATCTCCGGCGGGAAGGCTGGCGCCACCCAAAAGGGAGATTTGCTCTTCCTGGAGGATGTCGTCCATTGGAATCGATGAATCGGATTGCGGGGGTGGGGGCGCCTCGCGCCTTTTCGAGGGCGGCTCCTGGAGCAGACTCGGCCCCTCTTCGATTTCGATTCCTCTCCCCGAGGGAGTCTTGGGGGTGTCTTCTTTTTTTAAAAGCTTGATATCGTCGAGTTCGTCCTGGGGGTCAAACGCCCGGCCCGGACCGGAATGAATCCGGTAAGGTAGGTGGTCGGTTTGCTCCTCATCCTGGCGGAGGGGCGCAGCGCCCTTTTGCCTGAGTTCGCGCTCGGCTTCCTTGAGGATTTGGATGCTCTTCTGGATTTTCTCGCGGGCTGTTTCCCGCTCCTCGATTTGTTTCTGGAGAAAAGCGAGGAGTTCGTCCCGGGAATTTGAAGGGTTCACAGCCTGACGAATCTCCTCGATGAGTCGCTCGAGCCGGAATCGACTGGTCCGGATTAATCTCCGGCGACCTTGATTTTATGCCAATAACAAAAAATACACTTCCGCAGAGTAATTTACCCTATAACCCTAAGTAAATTCAATGATTTGCGAGATGTATGTGCGCCGGCCAAAGGTCCGGGAGGTGGATATCTTGCGGTCTGGGGTAACTCGTGCGAATTTGAGGGCTGAACGCCTCTTATGACTCCCGGCCCGATTGGAACCTCAGTGGCTAAGAAATCGAAGCAGATATATCTCATCGACGGCATGGGCTATATGTTCAGAGCCTACTACGCCATGATGCGCCAGCGTCTCTCGAACTCCAAAGGGCTTCCCACGGGCGGAATCATGGCGTTTTCCCGGATGCTCATCAGCGTACTCCGCGAGAAGGCCCCCGATTACGCCGCCGTCGCGTTCGACCGGCCCGAGCCCACCTTCCGGCATGAGATGTACGACGCCTACAAGTCCAACCGCGATGCCCCTCCCGAGGATATGATCGCCCAGATCCCCTATATGAAGCGCGTGGTCGAAGTGCTCCGGATTCCCTCCCTCTCCCGGGCAGGAGCCGAGGCCGACGATCTGATCGCTTCCCTTTCCGGCAAGGCGGCCGCCGAGGGTTTCGAAGTTGTCCTCGTAACGGCTGACAAGGATTTCTCCCAACTCGTTTCAAATAAGGTCCGCATCTGGGACCCGATGAAAGACGAGAATATCGGCCCGTCCGAGGTCGAGGCGCGCTGGGGGGTGCCACCCGAAAAATTCGTGGAGATCCAGGCGCTGATGGGCGATTCCTCGGACAACATTCCCGGCGTCCCCGGTATCGGCGAGAAAACAGCCGTAGCGCTGATCAAGGAATTCGGCGGTCTCGAGGAGGTGCTCACCGCCGGAGAGAAGATCAAGCGGCCCAAGCAGCGCCAATCCATCGAGGACAACGCCGATCTCGCCCGCCTCTCCTTCGAGCTCGCCACACTGAGAACTGACTTTCCGGTGGAGGAGGATATCGAGCGCTATCGCCTCGAGGGGGCCGACATCCCGGCGGCGGAAAAACTCTTCGTCGAGGAACTCGAATTCAAGAGTATCATGAACCAGTTTCCCGGCTATGAACCGGGAGAGGGCGCGGAGACGCCGGGTCCGGCGGGCGCCAGCCCCCTCGACGAGGCCCGGGCTCGGGACAACAACATAGTTCGCACAAAAAAAGATCTCGATAAAATGGTTCGCGAGCTGAAAAAGGCGGGGCGCTTCGCCTTCGACCTCGAAACCTCCTCTCTCGATGCCCGTGCGGCCGAGATCGTCGGCCTGAGTTTTTCGGCGAAGGCGGGCCGGGCGTTTTATGTTCCGGTGGGGCACGAAGGGCTCGAAGCCGGGAAGCAGCTTCCCCTCGCTGATGTGCTCGAATCGGTGCGCGGTCTGCTCGAAGGTGATCAATGTGTCAAAATAGGGCAAAACATCAAATACGACATGACGGTGCTCTCGGAGGCGGGCGTGAGCATCGGCGGCGAGATTTTCGACACCATGGTCGCCTCCTACCTGGTCAATTCGGGCAGGACGAGCCACGGCCTCGACAACATGGCGCTGGAATATCTCAACTTGGTGACGATCAAGTACGCCGATCTCTGCGGGAAGGGTGTCAAGGCGATCTCCTTCTCCCATGTGCCGGTGGAGCCGGCCGCCGCCTATGCCTGCCAGGACGCCGACTTCACCTTTCGCCTCGCCGAGAAAATGGCGCCTGAACTCGAGGAGCACGGGCTTTGGGACCTTTACCGGGGTCTTGAGATTCCGCTGCTCCGCGTGCTGTTCGAGATGGAGGACAACGGCATCCGGCTGGACGGAGACTTCCTTGAGGGAATGGGAAAGGAGATCGAGGCGCGGCTCGAGCGGATGCAGGCGTACATCCATGAGCTGGCGGGCGAGGAGTTCAACATCAACTCGCCCAAACAACTCCGGGTCATTTTGTTCGAAAAACTTAACCTGCCCGTCTTCAAGAAAACCAAGACCGGCCCCTCCACCGACATCGACACGATGGAGCGCCTGGCCGGCCGTCATCCGCTGCCTCAGGAGATTCTGAACTTCCGTCAGCTCTCGAAGCTAAAGAGCACCTATATCGATACACTTCCGAGCCTGGTGAAACCGAAGACCGGGCGCATCCACGCCAAGTTTAACCAGACCGTCGCTGCGACGGGCCGCCTCAGCAGTTCGGATCCCAACCTCCAAAATATCCCCATCCGCACCGAGTTGGGCCGCGAGATCCGCCGCGCGTTCTTGCCCGAGGCGGGCTGGAAGCTTCTTTCCGCCGACTATAGCCAGATCGAACTCCGCGTCCTCGCCCATTTCACCGGGGACCCGGGCCTCGTCTCGGCTTTCGAAAAAGGCGAGGACATTCATTCGACCACCGCCTCGGCCGTCTACGGGGTGAGGGTGAACGACGTGGACGCGGAGATGCGCCGCGTGGCCAAGGCCGTTAACTTCGGCATCGTCTACGGCCAGGGCGCCTTCGGCCTCTCGCGGACGCTGGACGTCCCGCAGGGCGAGGCCAAATCCTTCATCGACACCTACTTCGAGCGTTTCGCCAAGGTGCCCGCCTTCGTCCAGCAGGTTATCGCCGAGGGAAGGGAGCGCGGTTACGTCACCACCCTTTTCAACCGGCGGCGCTATCTCCCCGACCTGAACAGCCGGAACCGGAACCTCGTGAACGCAGCCGAGCGCACCGCGGTCAACTCGGTGATTCAGGGAAGCGCCGCCGACATCATCAAACGCGCCATGATCGCCATCTCCGCCCGCCTCCGGAAGGAAAAAAGGAAGGCGCGGATGCTCGTCCAGGTGCACGACGAACTTCTCTTCGAGACGCCGCCGGGGGAGCTCAAGGTGCTGGAAAAGCTCGTCGCCGAGGAAATGGAGGGAGCCGTCGCCCTTCGCGTTCCCGTCGCCGTCGAATCCAGCGCGGGCGAGAACTGGGGCGAGGTGCACTGATTCGCTCCCGGTTTTACTTTGCCGGGTTGACCCCCTAGAATTGCCGCGCGTTTTATCCGAATCGATCCGGGGCGGGCTAATCGATCGGTTCCCGGATATCAACTTAGAGAGTATAGCTTTCCTATGCCAAATCTTTACGCCATCGGCGACATTCACGGCCAGCGCGGGATGCTGGACATGCTGGTCGAGAAGGTTCCGTTCAAAAAAGACGACGAGATCGTATTCATCGGGGACTATATCGACCGGGGGCCCGATTCGCGCGGGGTCGTCGAATCGGTCCTGGAGTTCAAACTCTCCTACCCGAATACGACCTGCCTGCGCGGAAATCACGAAGACATGTTTCTCGATTACATCAAGGAGGAGGGAAACTACCCCCGGGGCATCTTCACGATGAACGGGGGGATCGAGACCCTCCACAGTTACGGTATCGACCCGAGGGTGGGTCCGCCCAAGGTTCCGCCGCTCCATATGGCTTTTTTCGAGGAACTGGGCCATTTACATGAGGCGGGCGGATTTATTTTCGTCCACGCGGGCTTGCGCCCCGGGGTTCCGATGGACGAGCAGATTGAAAAAGACATGCTTTGGATGCGAGAGGATTTTTTCAATTCAGACGCCGATTTCGGGAAGCCCGTCATTTTCGGCCACACTCCGATGCCGGAGATTTTGGACAAACTCCCCCGTTTTCTCGGGATCGACACCGGCGCCGCCTTCGGCGGATGGCTCACCTGCGTCCAGCTCGAGGACACCCGGATCGTCAACACCTATCAGATTCACTCGAGCGATCTGGAGGGGTGATCCTCCAAAGGCCCCGCCTCATGGTATTCGTAAAGTGAGCGACGAACCCGAATCCCCGGACAGCGCAATTCTCGGCCTTCTCGCCAAAGAGGACCGAGCGATGGCCGTGCGCGAGATGATCCGCTCTTTGAGCGTGCCCTCCGATGCGCGGCCCGCCTTCCGCAAGCGGGTGCGCGCTCTCTCGGCCGATGGTGTTCTCGTGCGCGTGCGCTCGCGCTACGCTCTCCCAAAGAGCCTTTTCATCCACCGGGGAAAATTCCGGGGCCACCGGGATGGCTACGGCTTTGTCGCTGTCGATGGCGAGGAGGGAGGCGCGCAAAGCGGGACCGATATTCTCATCAAGCGGGGGCGCACAAGGGGGGCCATGGACGGGGACCGGGTGGCCGTCCGGGTGGAGCGTACCGGGCGAGACGGCCGCCGCGAGGGTAATATTGTCGATATCATCGAGCGCGCGCACAAAACCCTTGTTGGCCGTTTCGTCACCGACCGGCGGAGGGCCTGGATCGAGCCGCAGGACAAGCGAATCGGCCACAACATTCTCATCGCCGCCTCGAAGCGGGGGGGCGCGCGAAACGGGGAGTGGGTCGAAGCCGAGATCGAAAGCTACCCCGGCCCCCGGGAGGAGGCGCGCGGCGAAATCGTCCGTTCGTTCGGCTATCCGGACGACCCGGCGGTCGAACAGGAGATGATCATCGCGAAGTGGGTTTTGCGCGATGCCTTTCCGGCCAAGGTTCTGAAAGAGGCCGAAGGGCTCCGGCCGCCCACGGAGGATGAGCCCCTCCCCCGCGGGGTGGCGGATTTGCGCGATCTCGAGGCCTTCACCATCGACCCGCGCACCGCGCGGGATCGCGACGATGCGATATCCATCGAAACCCTGCCGGGCGGACGCCGCCGCCTCGGCGTTCATATCGCCGACGTGAGCCACTATGTCCGCGCGGGTTCGGAGATCGATGAGGAAGCCGCCCGGCGCGGAAACAGCGTCTACTTCCCGGATCGCGCGCTGCCCATGCTCCCGCCCCTCCTTTCGGGCGATGTTTGCTCCCTCGGAGAAGGGGTGGTGCGGCGGACCCTCTCGGCGTCCCTCGATTTTGACTCCAAGGGCCGCCGGGTGGGCTTTCGTCTGACCGTGGCGCGGATCCGCTCCCGGGTTTCGCTTACCTATGCCGGCGCCGGAGCGGTTCTGGAGGGCGCCGAAATCCCCGAGCGGGAGGAGTACGAAAGCGCGCTGGCGCATCGCGCCCCGCTCAAAGAACTTTCCGCCCTGGCCGGGCAGCTTCGCTCCCGCCGGGTGGCGGAGGGGAGTCTCGATTTCGATCTCTCCGAGTCGGTTATCCAAATCGACGAGAAAGGAAACCCAACCGCGATCACCCGCGCCCCCCGGAACGAGGCGCACCGCCTGGTCGAAGAGTGCATGCTGGCGGCCAACCGCGCTGTGGCCGAGAGGCTGTCGGATGAGATGGGCGCCGCCGTTTTCAGGACCCATGCCGGCCCGGACGAGGAGTCCATCGAGGGTGTCCGGGGGGCGCTCTCGAGGCTGGGGCTTCCTACTCCTCCTGTCGATGAGTTGATGCACGGAATCGGGCTCCAGACGGTCATCGACTCGGCGGCGGGGGAGGACATCGAGCGCTATGTGAATCTTCTCGTGCTCAAGAGCATGAAGCTGGCTGTCTACGAGGCGGACCCCGCCCCCCACTTCGGCTTGGGTTTTGAGCCCTACACCCATTTCACCTCACCGATTCGCCGCTATGCCGACTTGCTCGTCCACCGCCGGCTCAAGCGGCTCATGCGCGGCGACCGGAGGAAGCCGGATCGAAAGCGGATGGTGGAGATTTGCGCGGATATTTCCGAGCGTGAGCGGCAGGCGCAATATGCCGAGCGCGAGATGGCGGATTTTCACAAGGCCCTCCTGATGCGGGGCCGAATCGGCGACCGATTGACGGGGCACGTCTCAGGCGTGACGGGCTTTGGCGTCTTCGTCGAACTCGAGGAGAATTTCGTCGAGGGGATGATCCTCCTCGAGTCGATGACGGAGGATTACTATATTCACCTTCCCGATGAGCATGCCGTCCTGGGAGAACGCACGGGGCGGCGGCTTCGGCTGGGCGATCCGGTGACGATCCGCGTCGCGGCCTCGGACCTTGCCCGCCGCGAGGTGACGTTCCAGCTCCTCGCCGGGGGCGGCCATGGAGTTCCATCGGGAGCCACCGCCGCCCGCCGGAGCGCCCGGACGGCCGGCCGGAAGCGCCCTCAACGCACAGCCCGGAGTGGCTCCACCCGGGGCGACCCTACCCGGGGTGCGCCCGCCCGGAAATCCAGGCCCAGCCGGGGCGGTTCCACCCGGAAAAAGCCCGCCCGAAAAAAGGGCGGCAGACGGCGGTAGGCTTCGAGGATCTGAGGGGGGCGGTATCGGTCTAAAATGCCAGTGGCGAATTTTGGGCGAATGTCCTATATTCCCTTTCGACAGAGACGAGGGAGCCGGTGCGCCGGTCTCCCTCGTTTGCGTTAGTCCGCATTGGGTTGGACGGGGTTTGGAAATTCTCGCTTCGGGCCGATACTATTTGGAGGCGAGCGGATTTTTGACGGCTCGAAATCGAGAATGAAATCGAGTATTCGAAATTGAGTAAGTATTCGAATTTGAGTAGAGGGAGGGCCGGTTATGGCGGGCGGAATTAAGATTATTGCCGACAACCGCCGCGCGCGCGCCGACTACACCATCGAAGAGACATTCGAGGCGGGAATCGCCCTGACGGGAACCGAGGTGAAATCTCTCCGCGAGGGGAGGGCGAACCTCAAGGAGAGCTACGGCGACGTCGTGGACGGAGAGGTCTGGCTCGTCGGCTGCCACATCAGCCCCTACGCCCACGGGAACGTCAACAACCACGAACCCACCCGCCGGCGAAAGCTTCTCCTCCACAAGTACGAAATCAACCGGCTCTTCGGTAAGACGCAAGAGAAGGGGCTCACCCTCGTACCGATGAAGATGTACTTCAAGCGGGGCCGGGCGAAGCTCGAGCTCGGTCTGGGCCGCGGCAAGAGGCACGGCGATCGGCGCCAGGAGCTGAAAGAGCGCGCCGTCAACCGCGAGGTCGCGCGCGAACTCAGCAACCGGAACAGGGGCTGAAGCGGCTCGGCCGACGGCGGACAGACAATGAATATCCCCTCCGGCGGAGATGATCGCCCTGCCGGAGCGGGCTTACGAGACTAGGGGGCGATCCGGTTTCGACGGGAGGACATGACGACTGAGCTGCGCGTCGGGGACGCCACTTGGCCCCGTTAACAATGTGGCAAAACACACCAGCCGACACTGAGCTGGCTCTCGCTGCTTAACAGCTAGCGAGCGTCCCGCTTCTCCTCGTCCGCGGGAGGGGGCCGGGACGCCATGAAGCGGACTAGCTGACGGCTTCTTCGGTCCGTAGGAGACGCCAGCGAAATTTAACCGGACTAGCCCGGAAGAGAGCCCGCCGGCGGGCGCGAGCCCGGGCGAACCTCAAACCGCCGGACACACGCGTAGACGCTCAGAACGGAAGCCTTTCGGACGCGGGTTCGATTCCCGCCGCCTCCACCATCTTGGATTCCAAGGGAATCCAACGCAATCAAGAAGCCCCCTGAAACGGGGGCTTTTTGATTGTTTTGTAGTCCGGCAAGGGGCAACGGGGTCCGTTGACATCCAATGGTAAGTGGGGGCAACATTAGGGGCAATTGACTAGTGTTCGCTGGAGGTTGCCCCCATGCCCCTGACTGATACCGCGATTCGCCACGCCAAACCCGCTAAAAAGTCCTTCAAGCTATTTGATGAACGCGGATTGTACCTGGTGTAAAGGGCAGCCTAAAAGCGTACCGGCATGGCGGTGTAAAAGTGTACCACCGGGTATGAGAATAAGGGGGCCCCGAGG
>NYYB01000180.1 GCA_002685755.1 Nitrospinota bacterium | reverse complement strand
GTTCCCTCACCCCGCCCCTCTCCCGAAGGGAGAGGGAGGAGAAAAGTTCTTTGGAGGCATGGGACCTTTCTTTTAAGAAAAGTTCCATGAATTGAAAGCCTTAAAAAAGGAAATATCCAACATGCCCACCTCATCCGTGATCTGGCGTCCCAGCGAGGATTTTCTCGAAAACTCGAACATCGCGCGGCTGATGAAAAAGAACGGCGTTGCGGGCTACCGGGAGCTGCTCGAGTGGTCGGTGGCGGACACGCGCCGGTTCTGGCGGGCGGTCACGGAAGACATGGGGGTGGCGTGGCAGCGGCCCTTCGATGAGGTATTGGACGACAGCGGGGGCTTTCCCTGGGCGAAATGGTTCGTGGGCGGGGAGACGAACATCGCCCTCAACTGCATCGACCGGCATCTGGAAAAAAGAAAAGATCAAACCGCCATCATCTGGGAGGGAGACGGCGGCGAGGTCCGAAAATTCACCTACGGCGAGATGGCGGCGGAGGTGGCAAGGCTCTCGAACGCCATGCGCGGGATGGGCATCAAGCCCGGCGACGCGGCGGGAATCTTCATGCCGATGATCCCCGAGACGGTATTTGCCATGTTCGCCTGCTTCAAGGTCGGCGCGGTGGCGATCCCGATTTTTTCGGGCTTCGGGCACGAAGCGGTGGCCGAGCGGCTGAACCACGGCGGAGCGCTGGTGGTATTCACCTCGAACGGAGGGATGCGCCGGGGCAAGGAGGTCCCTGTCAAGGCGACGCTCGACCGGGCGCTCGAACTCGAAACGAAGGTGGAGCGGGTGGTCGTCTTCCCGCGCACGAAATTGGACGCGCCCATGAAGGCGGGCCGCGACCTGATGTGGGAGGCGTTCACCGCAGGACAATCCACCGAAACCAAAACCGAGCGGCTACCCGCCGAGGCGCGGGCGCTCATTCTCTACACCTCGGGGACGACGGGCCGCCCGAAGGGCACGATACACACCCACGCGGGCCTGCTCGCAACGATGGCCAAAGAGGTTGGCTACTGCATGGACTACCGCGATGGCGAGGTTTTCTTCTGGGTGACCGACATCGGCTGGATGATGGGCCCCTGGGAGTTCGTCGGGGTGCAGTTCTACGGCGGAACCTATTTCATCTTCGACGGTGCGCCGAATTGGCCCGAACCCGACCGGCTCTGGCGGATGATCGCAGATCACCGAATTAACACCTTCGGCGTCGCGCCCACCGCGATTCGCGTCCTCGCATCCGCCGGGGACGAGTGGGTCGGGAAACACGACCTTTCGTCGCTGCGGATGTTGGGCTCGACGGGAGAACCCTGGGACCCGGAATCATACACGTGGTATTTCGAGAAGGTCGGCGGCGGGCGCTGCCCGATCATGAACATCTCGGGCGGGACGGAAGTCGCGGGCTGCCTGCTTCAGCCCTATCCCGTCGCCGAGCTTACGCCCTGCTCCCTCGGGGGACCGGCGCTCGGTGTGGACACGGACGTGTTCAGCGAGGACGGAAAACCCGTCCGGAACGAAATCGGCCACCTCGTCTGCAAGCAACCGATGCCCTCGATGACGAAAAGTTTTCTGAACGACGACGAACGCTACATCGAGACGTATTTCTCGCGCTGGAAGGGCATTTGGTATCACGGCGACTGGGCGAAGGTGGACGAAAACGGGCAGTGGTATCTCTTCGGCCGTTCGGACGACACCATCAACGTCGCAGGAAAGCGTGTGGGACCCGCCGAGGTCGAGGCCGCCCTTATCGGGCACCCCGCCGTCGTCGAGGCGGCCACCATCGGCACACCCCACCCCATCAAGGGGGAGGGGCTCACCTGTTTCGCCGTACTCTCGCCGGGATTCGAGGCGACCGACGCCCTGCGCGATGAACTCAAGGACGAGGCCGTTAAGTATCTGGGCAAGAGCCTCCGGCCCGAGGAGGTGAAGTTCGTCGAGACCCTGCCCAAGACACGCTCAGCCAAGATCGTCCGCGGCGCGATCAAAAAGATCTACCTGGGCGAGGACCCAAGCGCCATCGACACCAGTTCCATCGAAGTACCCGAATTTCTGCTGGCCATCACCAAGGCTATCTGACGCTTCGGCCCGGCAATTGCCCTCGTCCGAGGTCCGGTAACGAGGAAGCCGGGTTGCTCCACTCCCCCGAAAAATACGGTTTCGCTTAAATCGAGTTTAATAATTTGTATCTTGCTCCTGAACTCCACCCCCAAAAAAGATTTTTTTCATTTCCAAAATAATTTTTCTCAATCGCTGGTATCCTATGAATGTTCTCCACGCTCTATGTGTGTTCTCCACACTTGGTTAACGGGAGAGACGAATGAAACCCACCGAACTGAACCTGACTCAAGAAGTCCTCGGGCACTCTCGTTTTCATTTCACCACCTACCCGACGAGCGAAAGCGACCCGTCTCTTATCAACGGTCTGGAAGCCATCGAGAGGCGAATGGAGAACATGCACGTCATGGACGGCAACCCTACGACGGAAGCTTATCGAAGAGGCCGGTATCAGTATCTTCGAGCGGAACCCGGCGAGGGGGGAGACCGGGACATTTCTCACCCTGAAATGTCAGGAGCCAATATTCTCATCCACACCGAATCCTCATCTTCCGACTCCCTCGTTTCCTACGAAGAGGGCCTCCGCGCACTCGTTGAGAACCGCGGCGGCTCCGTGGAGACCCTGGCCGGCATTCGAAAGCCTCGGAGCTATACGAGCTATGCCATGACCCAGTACTCTTACACCCGCGCCCTTCCGCCGGGTTCGGGCCTACGCTTACCCATCGGAGTTGTCACCCCCCAGAACAAAACCAGGGATTGGTGGAAGATGGACTGGATGCGGCGCGAGAGTTTCTTCCTCCCCCGCTACGACGCGGAGGGAAACATCACCGCTAAAGGCCACGCCCTGGCTTCCGAGGCCGGAATACCCTGCCTCAATCGCCGGCTCGTTCATCACCCCGACGGGTATGGGCAAAAAACCGGGTACGACTTCGTGGGCTACTTCGAATTCGCCGAAGAAGACGCGGATACGTTTCGTTCCGTCATGGCCGAACTCCGAAACAAATCGGTCAACCCCGAGTGGAATTATGTCCAGGAGGGCCCCGAATGGTGGGGGCGCCGCGTTGCGCGACCGCAGGATCTGTGTAGGAAATAATCTGGATTTTGTGCTATTTATTGGAGGAGTCGCGGAGATGAAAATAAAAATTACTCAACCTCTTGAAAAATTGAACCATGGTATTTTCAAATGGCTTTTAGAAGCAAAATCTATGTGACGTACAACAACGATTATACCCGAAAACCGAAATCCGACGATATCCAGTGCGTCAGACAACTGATGGATTGGAAGGTTCGAGACGAGGCGCATATCAGTTTTATCAACGCCATGGAGAAGGCGGCCGCCACCGCCGACGAGAGCCAGCAACTTAAATTGGTCCATGCGATCAAAAACCGGCTGGCGAATTCGACCAACTTCCTTTTGATCATGAGCTCCACGGTCAAAGAGGAAACGCCCTGGGTGAGATTTGAAATCGAATGGGCGGTCGATCAGTGCAAGATTTCGATTATCGCGGCCTACCAAGGCTACGATTCTATCCTTTCAGCGGGAGAGCTCGAGCACCACTGGCCCCCTTCTTTCGACATGAGAATCAGAAACGGTACCGCGCAGGCTGTCCATATCCCCTTCAAGGCCGAGCTTCTCCAGAGGGCGGTCGGCCAGTTCGACAAGGACAACCAACCCAAGGGAGGCCTAAGCGCCTACACCAAGGGGGCGTATGAGCGCTGGGGGCTGGAATAGTCCGAGGGACCGCCTCTCCGTTCATCTCGTTTCGCCGGCTTCAGTTCAGATTAGAAACGATCTTGATTGTGCCAATACACCACAAAACCTGCTCGACACTGAAGCCCGGGCCCATCGTCAGCTAAAAACCCGTGTCTCCGTCCCTCGCTCGGCCGAAACGGAGAATTTCATCCAGGATCATCAAAACCGTCAATGAGGACATGTTTCCGCATTCCTCGAGGATTTTTTTAAAAAATAGAGGGCTTCGTCCGCCACGTTGACTTTGTCCCGGTAAACCTCGAGGATTCGCTTCCCTCCCAAGCCGCAAGGAAATTTTTCTCAACCTCCATGAAGCGTGGAAATGAGAATAGTGGAGCCAGTTCCTGCGTAGCAAATACCGGCAAGGAAACGGAAATAGAGAGGGTGTCAAAGCTCTCCCGAGGACACCTGCAGGGCTTGTATCGCTCGCCGGGGGGCCTTATTCTTGCACCTTCGCTGAGGCAACTGCTCCGGCAAGCCAACGCTCTTTTGACCTGTTTTTCGGACCCGCGGTGAGCGGATATCGAATCCGCCAGCCTCGCCTGGAATCCACAATCAAATCATCATTTTATTATCGGGATATTTCGTGAATATTTCTCTTTTCGACCTCGCCGCCATCGCCATTGGGGCCTTCGGTGTCGGTTTCTTCAAGTCCACCTTCAGCATGGCCGTAGGGCTGGTGCTCGTTCCCGTGATGGTAATTTTCTGGCCGACACGATTTATTATCGGAATTATCGCTATTCACATGTTCATTTCGGACTACGCCGTGATCCGCTTGTTCTGGAAACAGTGGGATTGGCGGCTCGCCAAACTCGTGATTCCTGGTGTTTGCATCGGAATCGTCGCTGGGACGGCCACGTTGGTGAACCTGCCCGACTACTGGATTCGAAAATTCATCGGAATCGGTTGCCTCATTTTCATTTCCATTCAGGGTTGGTCCGAGATCAAGGGCGGGCTTCCGACTCCGCGAATTGGGCGAAGGGCCGGGTTTGCCATCGGTGTCATCGGGGGGATCATAAGCGCCATGACCCACACGGGCGGAACCGTATTTACGCTTTACCTGCTCAGCCAAGGAGTAAAGAAGGTCAACCTGGTCGCAACGATTATCGTCATCTGGATCTTCGTCAACCCGCTCAAGGTTAGCTCGTACTACGTCGGCGGGCTGGTGGGCAACAAAATACTCATCGCCGGGATGGCTTCTATCCCCCTCGCCTTCCTGGGTGGTTGGATCGGACGCGGGCTGCTCGACCGGGTGTCCCAACGATTTTTCAACACGGCGATACTTTTTCTTGCGCTGGCGGCAGCCGCGCGTCTCCTCTGGGAGTAAGAAGATGCCCGACTTCTCTCCCGCCCAATGGGTTTTGATATGCATCGGCGCTTTCGGAAACGGTTTTCTCAAGCGAGTCTTCGGCGCAGGCGTCGGCATCACGTTGATGCCCATCCTCGCCATCTCCTTTCCCGCCAAATTCTCACTTGTTTTTCTTGCGCTATGCACTACCTGGGTGGACATAGGGATTTCCCGCTCGATGTGGGACCACTGGGACCGCCGGACAACTTTTCTTTTCCTTCCCGGAATGATCGCCGGGATCGTTTTCGGCGGCTGGGTGCTAACCTGGGTCCCCGAATATGAACTTCGATTGTTCATCGGCGGTCTATGCGGGTTAATCGCCGGATATCAAATTTTTGTCGAACTCAAGGGAAGGCCGCCGAAAATTCCGACGATTCCTGTTTGGGCGGGAGTTGGCATCGGTTCAATCAGCGGAATAAATTCCACCATCGCCAATGCCGGCGCCACCCTCCTTGTCCCTATCATGATCAGCCAGAGTATCGCTCCTCGAATGATCGTCGGAACCATCTGGGCGATATTCCTGCTCTTGAATCCTCTGAGAGCCATGGCTTACTGGAATGCGGGTATCCTCACCCGCTCGGTAATAACCGCCACGGTATTAGCGATTCCGCTGCTCTGGGCAGGGGTCCGAACAGGCGCCTGGCTCCAGCCCAGACTCCCTCGCAGGGCATTTAATCTGATTGTGCTCTCAATCGCACTGGCAGGTTCGATTTACATCGTTGTCAACAACTAACGAGGGTGTCCGAAAATCCCGAGACATCCCCCCCTTCACCAAAAAAAACACCAGGCGGCGAAATCCGCTTTTACGTCCATGGCTCGGCGGAAATAACGTAGGCGGTCAATTCCGCGTGAAGCGCCTCGGGCTCAATGGGAAGGACGACGGGTTTTTTCCGCTTGGCGGAAAGATCGCAGGCCATCGTGAGGAGAAGGTTGCGCTGACCTTCGGCCCCGGTCGCGTGCGGGGTCTTGATGCCGGTATAGATGTGCGCCAGCCAGGCGTTCGACTCCTCCCGCATGGGCCCCCAAAACTGCCCGTCGGAAATATCCCCCGCCGGGTAACTCCCGAGCAGATGAACATTGCGCTTGTCCCCCTCCCCTCGGTGGGAGGGCAACGGTTTCTCGGTCGCCATGATCGTATCGGCGTGCGTATCGTCGATTGTCAGCGCTCCCTCGGTGCCGATGATACCCACCGTCAGGGAGTAGGTCGAGGCGGGCCAATTGATCGGCATCCCTCAGCTACAGTCCATACTCCAGATGCTTCCGTCGTCGAAGGTGAAGATGTTGAAGGTGGCATCCTGGGTACCAAGGCCCACTATCGTCCTTGTCACCGAACGTGAGGTGACCTCGACCAGTTGTTTCGAGTTCCCAAGGATGAACAGCGATGCGTCGAGGGCGTGTGTTCCCGATATCACCATCGGGCTCAGCAGTGAACGGTCCTCGTTTCCCCCGAGGCGGACGACGCCGACCATCTGGTTAACAAACGCGCGGGTCGCGGCCGAGGTGATATCCCCGAGGCGGCCTTGAGCGACATGCTCTCTTGCGGTAAACCACCGCCGCCGGAAACGCTGGGTGTAGCCCACCAAAAGCTCGGCCCCGGCCTCCTCGGCGGCCGCCACCACCCTGGCGGATTCGACGACATTGGTCGCCAGGGGTTTTCGACGAGTATCCTGTGTCCGCCCTCGATTGAGGCAAGGAGGTTCCTGGCATGCCACTCTTCGTCGGTGGCGATAATCGAGGCGTTCACCTCGGAACGTTTCAGTAGCTCCTTGTAGTCCGTCGTAAAAAAAATCCGCGTCAAAATCCTCGGCGAGTTTCTTTCCTTTTTTTTCGTCGATGTCGCAGAGACCGATCCACTCCGTGCCCGGGTACTCGCGCGCACATCTGCCCCGAATGGCCCCTATTTTTCCGCAACCCACGATCGCCAGATCAATCGGATTTTTTTCAAGTTTACTCATCGCCGGCTCCCATGAAAAATAAGGCCATATGAAAAAAACTCTCTAATGAATAAAATTTGTTTTGAATTTATGAAATCGCTACCACCCCGCAGCGCAGGACGCCCCGCGGGCATCCGCCCCGCCGAGGAGAACACCCTCCTTCGGGTCCCGTACGATGCAGCAGACACTCCCGAGTTGGCGGCTGTAGTCGGGAAGCTCTTCCGGCTTGTAGCCGCGCTCTTTGAGAATATCGCCCGATTCCCGGCCGATGCGATCTTCGATTATCAAGCGGCCCGGGTTGTAGGTGTGCGGCCAGAACGAGTTCGGAAAGTTATAGGTCGCAATTCGCTGGGCCTCGACCGCCACCTGGGGGAGCATCCCGAACTCGACAACATTTAAAAACACCTGAATCATCGCCTGGGGTTGGACGTCCCCACCCGGAGTCCCGAAAGTCATGAAAATCTCGCCATCCTTGAGCGCAAGGGCCGGGCTGGGCGTGAGGCGGGGTCGTTTCCAGGGGGCAACTACACTGGGGTGGCCCTCCTCGAGCCAGCTCTGAGAACCCCTCGAGGAAACCGTGCAACCCACTCCCGGAATGATGGGCGTATCGGCGGAGGGGTCCGAAGGCGTAGCGGAAAAAGCGTTCCCATCGGAGTCGATAACCGTGCAATAAGAAGTGTCCTGGACCGGCTCGGCGGCTTCTGCCGCGGCCACGGGCTGCCCGGGAGCTCCGTTTTGAGGCTCCATTTTTCCACTCTGAAACGCCCAGGGGTCTCCGGCCGGCGCCAATCCCTCAAAAGCCACCCGTCGTTCGAGGAGTTTCTCCCGCGTCGCCGCATAGTCTTTCGAGATAATCCCCTCGATGGGCACCCGAACGAACTCCGGGTCGCCGTAATAGCGGTCCCGATCGGCAAAGGAAAGCTCAAGAGCTGTAATCAGGCGATGGAGATAATCGGGAGAATTATGCCCCAGCGAGACCAAATCGGCGGATTCGAGCAGATTGAGCGTCGCCGGGAGGATTGGCCCCTGACACCAGGGGCCGCATCCATACACCTCATAACCCCTGAAATCCGTCATGACGGGCTCTTCCTCTTTCACCGCGCAGTCGGCCATGTCCTCCATCGTCAGCCGCCCGCCGCCCGCCTGAACGAAATCGACGACACGCCTCGCCGTCTCCCCCTTGAAAATTTCTTCGCGGGCCGCGCGGAGGCCGCCGCTTCTTCCGCCCGGGGCCTTTTCCTCGGCGCGGACCATTCGCTTCATCGTTTCGGCGAGGTCAGGCATGACGACCTTGCCACCCGGCGGGATGACCTCCCCGTCCCGGAAAAAGATTTTCCGGGTCTCCTCGAACTGGCCATATGCCTCGCGTAGCGCGAACAGGTGCTCGTAGAGGACCGGGTACATCGAAAAACCGCTCTCGGCCAATGCGATGGCGTCCCCGGCGGCCTCGGCGAATGTCTTCGTGCCGTAGCGATCTAGAGCCGAAATCCACGCGTCAACCGCCGCCGGAGTGACCGTCCTCCGGACCCCAATGGGAATCTCGCCCCCGCAGTTTTTTTCGAACCATTCCCGGGTCACCGCCTTGGGCCAGCGGCCCAGGCCGTCGATTGAAACAACGCGGTTTTCTTTCTTGAGGTAGATGATTATCGGCGCCACCCCGAGGAACGACGTGAAATCAGCCAGGAGCACATTGAGGCAGATACCGGCGGCGACCCCGGCATCGATAGCATTGCCTCCTTTTTCGAGAATGCGGAGCGACGCCCGGGTGGCCAAGGGGTGGCCCGAGGAGGCCATGACCTGGCGGCCCATGGCCTGGGAGCGATGGGCGACGTATTCTTTTCCGTCCGAGGTGATGTGGCGAAACGACATGTCGGCCCCTCAGATGAGTTGATGGGTGGATGAAAAATAATCTATCAGGATCCCCGCCTCTTGTCCGCATTGACCAGGAAAATACCCGCGGCGACCAGAGCCGCGCCACCCAACATAAAAGCGGTCAACGGCTCCGTAAGAATCAACCCGCTTAGAAAAACACCGAAAACAGGAGTCAAGAACATGAACGCGCTAACCCGGCTGGGTGGGTAATCGGCGAGCAGTTTGACCCATAGCACCATGACGAATCCGGTACCCACCAAGCCGTTATAGGCGACGTTCATGCTTATAAGCGGATTGCCGAAGTCAGGAATTTGAATTCCCCGAAATGATGCAAGAACGAGGAACATCGGAACAGCGATGAGCTGGGTCCAGGCCGTAATTCGAAAGGGATCGATTCCCTGAAGATTGACCCTGAGGTAGAGAGACTGCACCCCCCAGAAAAAAGCGCCGATCAAAACGAGCCCATCCCCGAGAACGCTGTAGTCTCCGCCGCCAGTCATTTTTTCGCTAAATAGAACGATAATTCCGCCAAAGGCGGCGGCGAAGCCCAATAGCGAGCGCAAGCCGAGCCGCTCGCCGGGGATGAAATAGGCGGCCAGGGCGGTATAGATAAGCGGCTGGGTGTAAACGAAAACAGATGTTCGCCCCGAGGTCGTCAATGCGGCGCCGGGATAGACAAAAACAAACAGAAGGTTGTGCAGGATCGTGTTCCACCAGAAAGCAGGACGGTCGCGGGGAGGCCGCCACGGAGTTCCTTTGTAAGCGATTAGGGCAAAGATCAACGAGGCGGAAATGATGCTTCTGATCCACAAGAAGTTAAATGGATCGATGAGCCCGAGACCCACCTTGATTGAGGGGAAACTCAGACCCCATAGAAACGTAACCGCCCCGATAAGCACATAAAACATCAAAGCGAAAAACACCCTTCCCGGAAACGCGGGAAACTCACCCCCGGATTTCTCAACGATTATCGGTAAAAAAAATCCGGCAAAACCGCAGCATCGATCCCGGCCAGCCTTAATTTTTTCTTATCCGGGAGATTTCCCCCGACGCGCACTTTTTGCTCCAACTTGTTATGGCAATGATCGCATCGCGGCTGGGCCGTCCGGGGAACAACAAACCGCTTCGCGGATCTCCCCCCCGCAAGGTGGCCGTTGTGGCACTGCACACACGAAAAAGGAAGCGTGGCATGATCGAGAATGGCGTGAAAATCGTCTTCCTCGAGTTTCAAAATTCTCTCGTCCGCATGACATTTCAGGCAATCCTTATCCGCTATTGGGTGGAACACACGAGATGGGTGCTCGTAGTCGCCCAGGACAAATTTAACCATATCCTTCGCCGCCAGAAAGGTGGTCCGCGCCATTCCAACGATTCCCTCTTCGCCATGACAGGATATGCACTTCGCTTTTTCGCCCGTGAGGTGCCAACCGGCAAGGGAGCGGATTGATTTGGCGGGGCGGGCGCCGTCATCTAAATATTCCTGATGATCCTGCAAATGGCATGAAGTACAGAAAGGATCATAGGATTCGACGGCCCGGATACCATATAAGCCGCCAACCCCCAAAACGAGCAACAGGAGAGCGGCCAAAGGGAGCGCAACCTCCAGACGAAGCGGGAAATACCGCATAAATTCTCCATCGGACGAGCGGTGTAATGCTATCACCCGCCCGCTGAGGCGGGCAACGAACCGCTCCCGGACAGCTCGCCTTGCCTTCTTCCCCGTCTGCAGGCCATTTGATAGGATATTTAGCGAAAAGGAGAAGCTTATATGGCCCGCACCCGGTTCGGCCCGCGCCGGAGACCTGGAGTCAGGCCCCGGCCGAAAAAAACCAGCGAAAGCTCGAACGAGAGCGCCAAGGATGTCGCCAACCGACTGAAAAATGCGGCGCCCGTCGGGAAAAACGCGGCCGACTACCGCCGCAAATCACTCGGTATCCACGGTTGGCTCTGCGCCAAGTGCGGAGTGGATTTCAACGAAAGTAACCTTCACCTTCTAACCGTTCATCATCGGGACGGGAACCACAAAAACAACCCACCCGACGGGAGCAACTGGGAGAATCTCTGCACTCATTGCCACGACGACGAACACTCGCGGGGCATGCTTGGCAATTATTTGAGTGGCAAGAGATAATTTTCCATAACCTATTGTTGGCATTCCTATGATACTCCGAATATTGCCATCCCCGGCCCAGGGCAAAATCAGCGTTCCGGCGTCGAAGTCTCACACAATTCGTGCGATTGCCTTTGGCTCCCTAGCATCGGGCGAGAGCATCATTCGAAACCCTCTCGATTCGGAAGACGCACATTCCGCCGCGGCCGTCTACGAGGCGTTGGGCGCCAATATAACGAAACAAGAGGGGGAATGGAGGGTGGAGGGCTTCGGAGGCCTCCCCTCGCCTCCAAGCAGACAAATCGATGTCGGGAATTCGGGCACGACCTGCCGCATGGGGCTGGGAACAGCCGCGCTTTTGCCCGAGGGAGAAGCGCGATTCGATGGCGATCCACAAACCCGCCGCCGCCCGATGGGCCCTTTGCTCGACGCTCTTTCCGACCTGGGGGCGAGGGCTGTTTCGGAAAACGACGACGGGAGACTTCCCGCCAAGGTCTCTGGGCCCTGGCTGGGCGGAGAGACGCAGGTAGACGGCACTACGAGTCAATATACCTCCAGCCTCATCTTGAACGCCCCGTTCGGCGGAGGAGACTCAATCATCGATCCTGTCGATCTCAACGAGCGCCCCTATGTGGACATGACCCTCTGGTGGCTCGGGAAGCTGGGGCTCTCATTTGAACGGGAAGGCTATGAGCATTTTTGCGTGCCGGGCAATCAGGCGCTTTCCTCTTTCGATATGGAAGTTCCCGCCGACTTCAGTTCGGCCGCATTCATGGTTGCCGCCGCCGCACTTCCCAGCGGAGATGTTCTTCTCGAAGGCCTCGATATGGACGACCCGCAGGGAGACAAAGCCATCCTCGGCATGGTGGCCGGGATGGGTGCCGAAGTGCGTGAGGAGACCGGCCCGATTCGTATCCGGGGGGTTTCGCTCGAGGGCGGTGAATTTGACCTGAATTCCACACCCGACCTGTTGCCGGTTATGGCCGTCCTGGGCGCCTTTGCCGATGGAGAAACCCGGCTCGTCAATGTTCCTCAGGCGCGAATAAAAGAAACCGACCGAATCACCGCCATGCGAGAAGTCATAGAATCACTGGGCGGCTCGGCCGCCGAACTGCCGGACGCTCTCATTGTCCGGGGAGGAGGCCTCAAGGGCGGCAAGGCCCATGGTTTCGGCGACCACCGGGTGGTCATGGCCGCCGCCGTTGCCGGGCTCGCCGCTCCCCTGGGGGTGGAGGTCGACACGGCCGAGGCAATGGCGATAACCTTTCCTGACTTTTGCGAGCGCATGCGCCGGCTTGGCGCGCGGATGGAGAAAGAATAAATGCCGATTTTCGAATACGAATGCAAAGATTGCGGTTTTATTTCGGGCCATCTGGTGATGAAACCCTCGGACCGCCGGAAACTTGCCTGCCGGGACTGCGGCGGAAAAAAAATTCGCAAGATCATGTCACGGTTCGCTTCGCACAAATCCGAGGGCCAGCGCCTTGACGAATTCAAGCCCTCCGACGCCCGGGGCGACACCTTCTACAAGGACGACCGCAATATCGGGCTTTGGGCCCAAAAACGCGCTCAGCAAATGGGCCTCGACCTGGGGGACTCCTTCAAGGAAACCCTCGAGAAGGGACGGTCCAGAAAAATCCTGGACAATCTTTAGGCCGGAATGGCCCTGAAATTCAACATATCGCCGCCGCATAATTCTTTCCCGGCCACCAAGTTCTCTGGCTGGACCGCGCGATGACGGCTAAGACAAATCCCGTTCGAGAGGATATTCCGCGTTGCGCCTGGACCGGAACGGACCCGTTGCTGGTGAAATATCATGATGAGGAATGGGGAGTCCCCGTAAGCACCGATGCCGCCCATTTCGAGCGACTTTCGCTCGAAGCGTTTCAGGCCGGCCTCTCCTGGCGAACCATCCTATATAAGCGGACAGCCTTCCGGAGGGCATTCGCCCGGTTCTCACCGCGCAAAGTGGCCGCCTTTACCGAAAAGGATATCCGCCGCCTGCTGAGTGATGCGGGAATCGTCCGCCACCGGGGAAAGATAGAGGCGACCATTGAAAACGCCCGGCGCTTTCTTGTCCTCTCGAAAGAGAACGGCGGTTTTTCCCGTTATATCGATTCACTCCCCGCCAATCTTGAGGAACTTCGCCGTTTGTTCCGGACCGAATTCAGGTTCATGGGGCCGAAAATCGCGGAAAGCTACTTTGAGAGCGTAGGCAAGATTCCCCCGAAACACGACCGGCGGTGCTGGATGGCCGGAAGCGCCCCCCGGAGAAAGAGGACTTGAGCGTATGGCCCCCAAGCGATATCTTGTGGGCGTTGAAGCGTGAATATTCTCCTGCCCGGGCCAGGGAGGTCGAGGCTCCCGGGGAGATCCAGACTCAATGAGCGTGAGAACAAGCCGTGTTCATATTTAGGGAATTTCAAGCATTTATGGGAGCCACGCTCCCTCTCATGGTCAAGGTGGGCATCATCTACCTGATCCTGAGGTTTACTTTCGCCGTTTCGAATGTCGTCGTTCGCCTTTCCACGCTCCACGCTCCGAAAAGGGCGCCTGCCGAGGACCAGCCGGAGAGTTCCACTACCCCGGCGGCCCAAATCCCCGAAACGATTGAAGGCGAAGACGGAGCGGAAGAAGGCGAACCGGCCGCGCTCCCCGAATCAACAACCGAAGACTAGCCACCCCGCCCGCCTGTTTCGGTTTTTCTGGTCATTATCAAGACACTGCCGATTGAGCCAAGAGCGCATCGATAGCGCCTTTTAGTCCTTGACGCTTTCGGGGGCTGAGGAACCGCTCGATGAGATGACCGCTCTCTTGATCATATCGACCTGCGCGCTCAGATCCAGGACCGAAATCCGCTGGACGAGCCATCCGGCATGACGAACGAATGGCATCACACGCTCGGACTCCCGCTCCTGTGGAATAAACGAGGGTGCGAGGCCCAGGAGTACGGCGTAAACCGTCGCGATGACAAAAAATCCCTTCCCCAAACCGATAAAGCCGCCGCCGACGCGATTGGCGTACCCTTTCGGCTTTTTTTCCATTAACCGCAGGAGAACTTTCCCCGACAGACTCACTCCCAGCCATACGATCACGAAAACTCCCGTGAAAGCCACGCTTCTGGGAATTGAAGAGCCACCCACCCAAGGTTGCAGGGCGACCCCCAGGGCGGGGCCGAATTGAAAGAGGCCACATACCCCGCCAGAATCGAAGAAAGGGAGACAACTTCCTTCAAGGCGCCCCGGAAAAAGCTCCTGAGAAAAAATGCAGTCAGGACAACTAAAACCACGCTATCGGCTAAGGAGAGATTAATCATGGGTTCCATGGAGGAGTAGGCGCGTCATTTCGAATGGAAAGGCCAGCGCCCGGAGGTGCACTCCGAGAATCAGACGCCCCCTCCGTCAGGGGAAAATTCCATCAACATCACCAGGGCGTCCTCCCCGTTGTCGGGGTAATAGCCCTTCCGCATCGCCACCGGGGAGAAGCCGAACCCCTCGTAAAGGGAAACCGCCGCCCCATTGCTGTTCCGAGCCTCCAGCGTCGCCCGCACGGCGCCGCGGCGGCGGGCGTCCTTGAGAATCTCCCTCATCAGGAACTTACCGACCCCCCGCCGGCGCGCCTCGGGCGATACCGTGACGTTCGTGATATGACACTCGTCCTTCACCTCCCACCAACAGGCGTAGCCGACGATGGCGGGGCCACCCGCGGCTGGGCCACCCGTGGCGGAGCCGCCAACGGCGGGACCGGCCCGGCCGTTCCGCCCCCCCACCTCCTCGGCGACCAAAGGCCGGGAAAAGGGAATCTTCTCTATCTCGCGGACGAAGGCATCCTCCGTCCAGGGAAGGGAGAAAGAGCGCACCTCGATCTTCATCACCTCGGGAATGTCGCCCACCCGCATCGGGCGCAGGCGCAGGCGCATCGGGCCGCCCCCTCCATAGGCGAAAATCTCGATCTTCCCCCGGTCAGGCCCGACGGCCCCTTCGCTCACAGCCTCTCTCCCGCGACAGGAATTTCGCGCAACCCGTCCGGATTTTCGCGCAACCCGCCCCAAACTTCACCCGCCCGGCCGGGAATTTCGCGCCAGGCGCCAAAAACCTCATACCTCGGACCGAACCATAAACCGGACCGAACCCTGGAAACACCCTCCGCCGGGGGAGTCCGCCTCCGGCGGAGGGCTTCCAGCCGGGGCTTCCGCCCGGGGCCGCGTACCCCGTCTTTCGCTCAGCCCCCAGGGTGACTATAATCCCAATCATTCAGATTCACCATTCGGGTTTCAAGCACAAACCAGGGCCGGACACCCTTGGGGTGAAAGCCCCCCCGGCTGGGATACCCCGGGCTGGAAAGCCTTGAACTGGAAGCGCCGGACCTTACGCCACTAACGGAAACAAAGGCCGGGGCAAAAGCCCCCGTGCCGGAAGCACCGGGCAGAAAGCCTCGGGGTTTAACCCCCTCGGGCCGGACACCCTTGGGGTGAAAGCCACCCCACGGGCCGGAAGCCCCTTTCCTTAATACTTCGGAGGACGAAAAATGGGAGCCACCCTCACCCTTCTGGGCCACTCGAGCTTTCTCGTTAAAACCGGCGGCGGGAAGACCATCTACATCGACCCCTGGCTCGGCTGCCCGACCTGCCCCGAGAGCCTCCAAACCCCCGAAAAGGCCGACCTCATCTGCGTCACCCACGGCCACTTCGACCACACCGCCAGCGTCGTCGATATCTACAAACTAAACCCCTGCCCGGTGGCGGGCCCCTACGAACTCGTCCACCTCCTCGCCGCCGACGGCGATATGCCCGACGAACACAAGGGCCTCATGGGCAAGGGCGGCACCGTCGCCTTCGGAGACGTCTCCGTCACCCTCACCCACGCCATGCACAGCTCGAGCTACGGCGAGCCCGGCATCTACGCCGGCGAGCCCGCCGGGATGATCCTCACCCTCGAGGACGGAAAGCGCGTCTACCACGCCGGCGACACCGCCGTATTCGGCGACATGGCCCTCATCGCCGAGCTCTACGCGCCCGACCTGTGCCTGCTGCCCATCGGCAGCCGCTTCACCATGGACCCGGCCGAGGCCGCCAAGGCCTGCGAGATCCTCGGGGCAGGGCGCGCCGTCCCGATCCACCATTCCACCTTCCCGCCCCTGACGGGAACCCCGGCCCAGTTCTCAGAAGAGGTAAAAAAACGCGGCCTCGCGACGGAGGTCACCGTCCTCGCCCCCGGCGAGTCCGTCGAGGTGTAGGGCCCGGAGGGGCCTACGTACCCGAAGGGGCCTACGGTCCGAAGGGACCTACGGGCTGCGGGGGCCGGTGGCCTCCTTTTAAAATCCCCCCAGGCTGGAAGCGGCTTCGCCTTGCCATCGGCAAGGGCCACCAGGAGGGAGCAAGCTAGTCTATGCTCATGCGACTGGAGAGCGAGGGTCTCGGCAACGAGTGTGGGCTCAAGGCGCTGTACGGCGCACTTCGGCCCTCCACCGACGCTTTACTGAGGAAGATGGACAGGTGGCAGATGAATCGACATTGACTCCTCCGAGGACCCGGCCCACGGCGGCCAGGGTCTCCTATCATGCCAAGAAGTGGCACGTTCACGTGGCCTCGGCCTTCCCGCTAGCCCATTACTACCGGGCTGTGCTCGGCTACGGGTGACGCGGGGCTACAAGCGGAGTTGGTCCCGGAGGAGAAAGGAGCATTGCGCCCCAAAATGGAGAAAACCCTTTATTCACGGTGGATTTAGATGGAAGGGGCGTCCAAGAGGGTATCTTTTTGCGGACTTTATGGACTTCATGGCGGGAGACACCACCCGAGGAAGGGCAAATTGGCCGGATTTTGCTAGATTAAGGGTGTTGCGCATAATTCCGGACTAAACACTAGAATGGCTTCAGCCAAAGGACGAAATGGGAAATCCGGGTTTAGAGGAGGTATTCGAATGAAGTGGGACAAAGAGAAAATTCAGGTGGGTTTGTGGAGTGCTATTGGTGGTGCAATCGTATTGGCCATCATCGGATTCAATTGGGGTGGATGGGTCCTGGGGAGTACTTCCCAGAAAATGGGTGAGGAAAT
>NYYB01000179.1 GCA_002685755.1 Nitrospinota bacterium | reverse complement strand
AAGCGGCATTTCGTTTGTTCTCTCGGCGATCAATCCTCTCCCGGAATCCTTTGCGTACGATTATATTTTTCCCCGCAGCTCCCTGGCCATTTTGAGAGCGTTTACATAGACCAGCGGAGCTCGAAACCAGTTCCTGTATTCGTCCATTCGGACACTCTTGGCGGCTTTAACGGGAGTTCCTTCCTTACGAAGCGCCGCCGCCGTGCGATCGCGAAGCCGGGTGAGATAGGTTTTAAACTCACCAAGGCACTTGTTTTCCCGGGGAGGAAGCGGGCCGTGCCCCGGAATGATCTGACGGGCGGGGAACTTTAGAAGCCGGTTGAGCGTGTCGATCCAGTTTAATATGTTCCCAATTCGGACCACCGGTTGGGTGCGGTAAGTAAAAGCGTCACCCGCGAACAACACTTTTTCCTCCGGCATCCAAATCACCGTATCCGATTTTGTGTGGCAATGCCCGATGGCGATCATTTCGAGCGTCCGTCCGCCGTAGCGAATCGTTGTCTCGTTTTCAAAGGTGACGACGGGGGGATCGATCCCGATCTTGCCGTCGAATTTTTCCACCTCGAGCAATCGGCCCGCCATCTGACTGACCCAGATGCCCGCGCCGAATTCCCGCTCCATCTCCCGCCGGACCGTTTCGGTTCCGAAAGAGACGGCTCCTTGCTTGTGGAAGTGGGCGTTATCGGATGTATGGTCAAAGTTGTGATGGGTATGAAGCATGAGGCCAGGCGATTTTCGGGTGATTCTTCGAAATCCGGTAGCGAACTCTTTTCTGACGCGAATGTCGTTGTCGATAATGATGGGCTTGTCTTTCGTCAAGATGACGCCAAAGTTCGTGTCTCCTCCGCTTCCCCGTTTGTCGAGGGTCCTGCCGGCAAGGGTAGTGCCTTTTCCTCCGCTCAAATTGATTGCGGCGAAAATATCCGGAAGGGTTTCCACGAATCCTTTTGTCTGGGCCGGGCTCGGAAGCGCCTTAACGCGGCGTGCCATGAATTTATCCTTCGCTCGAAAATTGAATTTTCAGATCATCCCCATATTAGTCCATCGAACCGGAGGCCCCGACGGCGTCGATCGCCGCCTTGGCGATTTCCTGGTCCTGTTCCCAATCGCCGCCGCTGATGCCGATCCCGCCGACGCACTCGCCGCCGAACACGATCGGGAAACCTCCCTCCATCGCCGTCCAGCGCTCGCCGCCCGCGGCGAGCGAGAGCCCGATGGCGTGGAGGGTGTCGAGATCCTGCGCCTGCGCCCCCTGGGTGGTTGTGGGGCGCCTGTTCGAGGCCGAGCATACGGCTTTGGTGGTCGAGGAGTGAATGGTGTGAAACCGGCCCCCGTCCATCCGCTCCAGGTGGAGCATGTGTCCCCCGGCGTCCACGATGGCGACCGTCACGGCGATGCCGAATTCATTCGCCTTGGCGATGGCGGCCTCCATCATCATTTTCGCGCCCTTTGAGGTCAGGCGCGTTGCTTGAGCAAAAGGCATTAGTGCATATCCTCCGTATTATCCCGAGCTGGCGCTTGGGAGATGACCGATGTTCACGCCGCTGCCCGAAGGGCGGCCGCTCTCCTGGCGCGGGGTTCCGTTCGCACGAAAGACCCGGCGAAGGCGGCCGAAGTTCTCGAGGAGAACCCGGTAGGAGAGGCGGCCGTGCTCGGCGAGTTCGCGCTCGGCGGCCGCCGGATCCCGGTTTTCAATCGCTGCAAGAATTCGCCTGTGGCTCCCCAGCGAGTCCACCAGCCCCTCCCGGTAGGACATGGCCAGGACATGATACCGGCTGATCTGGCGGTAGACCTGCTCGATGAGGGCCGAGAGCTTGGCGTTGGCGCTCATCTCGTTGAGGAGCCTGTGAAATTCAGTGTTCATCTCAGGATATGCGATGTAATCCTCCGCCGCGACGGCTTCGCCCATTTCCTCCACGATGAGGCGCATCTTGCCAATCTGCTCCGGTGTGGCAAGCTCGGTGGCGAGCCGGCCCGCCATGGTCAAAAGATGACTCCGCAGGGCGTCGAGTTCGCTCAGCTCTCTTTCGTTGAATTCCGTGACTCTCGCCCCCCGGTTCGCCTCCCGGGTCACCAGACCCACCGATTCTAGCTTACGTAGCGCCTCGCGGACCGGGCCTCGGCTCATCTTCAACGAGCGGGCCACCTTGGCCTCGCTGATGCGCTCGCCCGGGGCGAGGAGTACATCCATGATGCTTTTCTCCAGAAAATGAAAAGCGCGCTCGGTCAGGTTGGCTTTGCGCCGCACTTTTTTTTCCGGAGGCATGGCGTCACCCGATGATTGGGGTTTCAAATCAAATTTTCAATATGGAAATACTTTAGAATAGGAGCCGAAAAACTGTCAACAGTTTTTATGCGAATTGTTGACGAGTTGGAGGCCTATTCCCGGGGAGGGCCCCATGAGGCTTCGCTTTTGCGGCATTATTCGGTGTGTGATAGGAAAATCCCTCTTTGTCTCTTCTCTTCGATCAACGGCGGACACCCGGGATGACTCTTCGATTGTGGCTTGAGGACGTAGTGCGGGAGGCCGGTGGGCTGGCCCTGGAGATGGCCGGGCGGGTCCGGACCGAAAGGAAGGGTTCGAGTATAGTCTCCGAAGCCGACCGGGCGGTGGAGCGCCTGATCGTGGACCGGATCCGCGCCGAGTATCCTGACGACTACATTCTGGCCGAGGAAAGCGGGGCCGACCCCGGTGGGGTTCCCTCACCCGGTGGGCCGTCCCCCGGAGAAGAAGTGCGCTGGTGGGCGGTTGACCCCATCGACGGGACCCTCCCCTACCTGAGCGGTCTCCCGTTTTGGGGGGTCTCGGTCGCTTGTCTGCGCGGGTCGCGCCCCGAAGGCGCCGCAGTGGCTCTCCCCGCAATGGGGGAGATGTACTCGGCCCTCTCGGGAGAGCTCTCTTTTCGGAACGGCGAGCTCATCCCCCCGGTCCCCCCGGATCCGCCCGTGGACCATAGCGCCCTGTTTGTTCCGTGCGGGGATTTCGAGGGGCTTGAAATCCGGTTCCCGGGCAAGCGGCTGTCGTTGGCCGCGGTTTCGCTCCATTTTTTGTACACCGCGTCCGGCGCCTCCTTCGGCGCCGTTTCGGAGCCGACCCGGGCCTACGACATCGCGGCCTCGGCCCTCATCCTGGAAAGCGCGGGTGGAGCGGTCCGGTATATTTCGGGGAAAGAAATCGATTACGCCGAGCTCGCCGACGGGCGGCGCACCCCGGAGCCCGTCGCCGCCGCCCATCCGCATCAGGTGGAATGGCTTTGCGGGCAGGTGAAGTGGGCGAGAGATTAGCCCCCCCGCCGGCCGGAGCTACATCCACATCCCGGCGCGCCGCATCAGGCGGTCCAGCTCGGCGGAAACGATTTCCGGCGCCTCGACGGTGGACATGTGGCCCACGCCGTCGATGAGCTCAATCGTGCAGTCGGGCAACCCTTCCTGAAGATCCCGCATGGCCTGGGGTGAGACCAGCGCGTCGTCCGCCCCGCCGATGACCGCGCAGGGCTGATTCACCTCTTTCAGATAAGGCGACATATCCTCGCGCTCCCGCATGGCGCCGAGCAGGAGCGCGATGCTGGCGGGTCTCTGCCCTTCGATGGCGCCCCTGGTTTGGGCGATCTCCTCCGGGTGCGAGGAGGTGTATTCGGGATAGAAAAGCTGTGGAATAAAAGCCTCGGCGAAGGCTTCTATTCCCTCATCCACCACAAAGCGCATGGTTTTCACCCGCGCCTCCGCTCTTTCGGTGGTGTCGGCGTCGGCTTGCGTGCTGACGAAAGCCGCCGCCCGCACCTTCAGCGGATGCCGAACCAGCAACTGGGCGAGAACATATCCTCCTAGCGAAAATCCGGCGGCCGCCGCGGCCGGAATATCGATGGCCTCGAGGAGCGCCGCGGCGTCATCCGCCATGTCGGCGACGGAGAAAGGCTGAGAGGATTTTTCTGTTTTTCCCAGACCCCGCAGGTCGGGAACGATAAGGCGGTAGCTCCGCTCGAGCTGCTCCACCTGCGCCGCCCACATGGAATGGTCCAGCGAAAACCCGTGCAGCAAAAGAAGCGGCGGGCCGCTACCGCGGTCTTCGTAGGCGATGGTGATACCGTTGGCGCGGGTGGACTTCATCGGATTTCCCCTTTCGCTTTGTTTGCCCCTGACTGCCTGGCAGGGATGAATTTTCTGATGTTTATTTGAGCGCTTCCGGGGAAGGGTTCCAGGAACCCAACATCTCCCCGATGGCGAGTTCGATTTCCTCTTGCACCCACTCGTCTTGCTCGGAATACAGGCGAGCTTCCAGTATTCTCCGGAATCTTTCAAGGCGCCCACGCGATCCGATACGGCCCAGGGCCCAGGCCGCGTGACCGCGCACCAGCGGTTCGGAGTGTCGAAGCGCCCGGGCGAGCGGGTAAAGCGAGGCCTCCCCGCCCGCGTTTCCGATGGCGACCGCGACGTTTCGGAGAAATCCGCCGTACCGGGAACGCATGACCGGGGTTCCCTTGAAGCGGTCCCTGAACTCGTTTTCGCCGAGAAGGATGAGTTCGTGAAGATATAATTCGCTCGTCCCCCTCCGGGGGGCGAATCGGGGCTCCACCGCGACCGGTGCGCCGTCGTTCCAGGGGCAGACTTCCTGGCAGATGTCGCAGCCGAAGATCAGGTTTCCCACCAGCAGCCGCAGCTCTCTCGGAATGGGCCCCCGAAGCTCGATCGTCAGATAGGAGATGCACCGCCTCGAATCCACCACATTCGGTGCGACGATAGCGCCTGTCGGGCAATCCGTGATACACTGGGTGCAGGTGCCGCAGTGGTCTTTTTCCATCGGGGGATCGCAGGGCAGATCCCGGTTTAGCAAAAGCGCACCGATGAAAAAATAGCTTCCCAGTTCACGGCTCAGGAGAAGGGAGTTTTTTCCTGCCCACCCGAGACCGCAGCGTACGGCCAGATCGCGCTCCAGAATCGGGCCGGTGTCCACATAGGACCTGCCCTCGATGGACGGGTCAATTTCCTTGAGGCTCCTGAGCACACGAATCAGGCGTTTTTTTATGAATTTGTGGTAGTCGCCGCCGTGGGCGTAGCGGGCGATCTTTCCGGCGGGGTATTCCTTCGCCGGGTTTTCTTTAGCCGGGCTCTGTTTCTCCGGGCCTTCTTGGGGGCGGTATCGCATGGCCACCACTAGGGCGGAGCGCGTTTCGGGCCAGACGCGCCTCAAATCCTCCCGGACCTGAGGTCGCCGGATGAGATATTCCATCTTGCCGGCGTATCCCTCGGCGATCCATTCCCGGTAGCGGCGATAAGCGGAATGATGATCGGGCGGCGTGATTCCGGCGAGATTGAATCCGTGGCGCCGCGCGAGGTCCTTGGCGGTACGTGCCAAATCAACGGGGCTGGCCGCCTCGGCGAGGTTGCCGCCGGCGGGGACCATCGGCAGGCCGCTCACGGGGCCACCTTTCGTGCGATGCACTGAAGTTGGGCGCGGGCGATCAATCTGCGGCCGCCTCCCCCGAGATAACGGTTGAGGGTATCCCATCGCCCGCTTTTTTTCCAGCGGGAAACGAAATCGGCGTTTAGGGAACTCTCCAGAAAATCCCGGGGGTTTTCAATTTCGAGCACTTCTACTTCCGCCCGTAGGAATTGCGGTATGAGATCAAACCGCTCGAGCATGGATTCAAACTCGGTTTCGGCGATTGCGAAACGGCTTGGACGCCCGATTTCCCGCCAGAGGTCTCTGTGAAGCGCCACGCAGGCAAACATCCCCCCGGGAGGAAGAACCGAGGCGGCGCGACTGACAATCTCCAACCCCATGCACAGGTGCGCGGTGACGAGATCCGGGAGCCTGCCGGAAAGGATGGCGGTGTAATCTTCCTTTTCCACGTCGAGGGCTAAAAACCGGGCCCCGGGCAGGTTTTCTATTGTTGCGCGGGCTCTGGCCCGGTCCAGGGTTTCTTCGTCGCGGTCCGCCCCGATGGACCAGCCGTCCGGGGCCCATCGGTTCGCTAGGGCGAAGGTCATCCGGCCGCTGCCGCAGCCCAAATCGAGGTGCCCGCCGCCGTCGGGCAGGGCTTCCTTCACGGCCGAGAGCCAGCTCTCGCCCATATCTCCGTGCGTGCCGATGACATCACCGTCCCGGACGTCCCCGCCCGGGATGCCTGTGCCCGGAAAAGAGCGCGTGAGGGTTTCGGTGTCCCATTTTCCGTCGGTGGCGGCCTTGCTCATACGGACCCCATTCGCATGACCTGAAAAATAATTGCTCCCGCGATGAAGGGAGCTTCCGCGGCCATCATACATCGAAACGGGAATCCGGATAAAAGAAGCCACCGTGGGGGGGTATGCGTCGTATCGCTGGATTTCGCTGAGAAAAAACGCCATCGGACAGGGGGGCTCCCCTTCCGCCGAACGGTTTTTTAATGGAAACTATGGATAGCCATCATGCTTTCAAACGGGTAAACCGCCCCCTGTGCTGCATTTTCGTCCGAACCGGGAGATACGTTGAATACGAACCAGCCAACAGAAAGCGCCCTTCGCCGCCGAAAGATTATTTTTTACTGCCTCCTCGGTAGCGTGTCCGTCCTGTCGGCGGTGGTGTTCTTCCATTGGGAAAGCGCCGTCCGGGCGTGGGAGTTTATGGTCCGGATTCAGACGCAAAAAGAACAGTTCCGGGACTGGATTTACTCCTTCGGCCATTTGGGTCCTCTTGTTTATATCGGGTTTCAGGCGGCGCAGGTTATCTTCTCCCCCCTTCCCGGTGAGCTGACGGGCGCCTTTCTAGGGGGGGTTATATTCGGCGTCTGGGCCTCCGCGATATACAGCACAATCGGCCTTACGCTCGGAAGCTGTCTGGCCTTCGCCGTCGGACGGTGGCTGGGAAGGCCGATCGTAGAGAAATTGGTTTCCCGGTCGATCCTCGAGAAGTTCGATTTTCTGGTGGCGGACAAGGGCGCTTTGTTCGCGTTCATCTTTTTTGCGATCCCGGGCTTTCCCAAGGATTACGTGTGCTATCTCCTGGGGTTGAGCCCGCTCAGCGTCCGGGTGTTCTTGATCGTTGTTACGCTGGGGAGATTTCCGGGCGCTTTGGTTTTCAGCCTTATGGGAGCGAATTTATATAATGAACGCTATTTTTATTTTTTCGCTATTTTGATCGGAATATTGATCGCGGGCGGCCTGGCGGCGTATTTCAAGGATCGGATCATGGAGTGGGTCCGCGGAAAGGCGGAAAAATCGGGGCGGGGATAGCGGCGCGATCTTTTCGGGGGTTGCCCCAGGGGTTTTCTAGGTCAACTCCAGATAGAGCAGGACGAGTGGCGTCGTCACGACGCTCATCAGGATGCCGGTGAACACCACCGAAGCCCCGAGGGGCCCCTGGTCGCTATAGCGCTCGGCGAATATATAGTTCAGAACGGCCGGCGGACTGCACGAGATGAGAAAAAGCGCGGCGCGCTGGACGCCCTCCAGCGCCAGGAAGTGGGTGACTCCCCAGGCGGCGGCGAAGCCCAGCCCGATGCGAAGGCCGGCCACCAGCAAACTGAACTTTAAATCAGAGACCCGAATCGAACGAAGTCTGTAGCCCAGCGTAAAAAGCTCGACGGGAAACATGCCCCTGCCGGTTAGGTGGGTGAAGCGAAGCAGGAATCTGGGAACGGGTATGGCCGCCAGCGCCACCACAAGGCCGGCGATGGCGGCCCAGAGGGCCGGCATGCGAAACGGCTCGCCGCTCATGGTTTTTCCGCCGTGAAAGTAAATTCCGGCTGTGAAAGTGATGAATATGTTCGGGATCGAGAGGAGGACGACCTGGGAGAGGCCTTCTTCGCCGAAGGCGAGAAGGGCCAGCGGGTAGGGTAGCGAGACGGCGTTCATGATGAGGATGCCGGGTACGAAAATCCGGTGTCGGATGCCCGCGACCTTGGAAACAACCCATGCGATCGAGCCCGGAATGATGTGGATTACGAGCGAGATCACGATGGCATGAATCAGCTGGCGGGTGTCGATGCTCAGCCGGGCCAGGGCGTCGAACATCACGGCCGGAGCCAGGAGGAAAAGTGCGAGTTCGGCGAGAGCTTTCGGGTCCAGTTTTTTCCAGAATCCCCAACAAAATCCCAGAGCGGCGAGCGCAAGAACCGGGAAGACGATTTCGAGTATTCGGAGTGCGTATTCCATTTGGTGTATTGACTCTCCGTTGCGGGTTCCTGGCGGGGCATCAGACCGGGGCGGAGTATATCGGGCTTTTTCCCCGGGGCACAAGGATTCGGCCTCCGGCCGAAAGTTGCGGCGGACCGGCCGACGCGATAGGCTTCCTTACTCTATTGTTGATTCCTTTTTGAGTGGCGGTCGCGGTTCCGCCTGTGGATTAATATTTCCTGGAAGGCGATAAAATGCCTGAGTTCGATCACATCGGGTACGCGGTGGCTAACGCCGATGAGAAAAAAAAATTAATGGAGGATATTTTCGGGTTCAAGTTCGCGGAGCGCAAGGAATACGATAGAAGCGGCGTAGTGTCGCGGCTTGATTTTTACGAGACGCCGGGCGGTTTGATGGAGCTCGTCGAGGTGAACGACCCGGAGGCGCCGATCAACAAATTCATCGAATCAAGGGGCGAGGGAGTTCACCATATATGTCTTCGCGTGGACGACATTCGCGCCACGATGGCGGAATGGGAGGCCAAGGGGGTGAAGTTCATGATGACCCCCCCGAAGTACGGCTCTCGCAACGGATTGATCACGTTCGCCGATCCGTCTACGACGGGCGGGCTTCTCACCGAACTGATTCAGTACCTGAAGGAAGGGGAAGAAATTCCGGATTGGGCGCAAAAATAAGGAAAGCTATCGGCGGCCGTTTTCGCCGATATTGAAGTTCGGCGGGTGGATCTGGTGACGCGGGCGGCGCGTAAATCCAGCCCCCGACGGGCCGAAATCTACTTCACCGGGTGTCGGGGGTGTATCTCAGGAAGAGGGTTCCGCCTTTCGAACGTTGGCTGCCTGAAGCCCTTTCGGGCCCTGTGCAACCTCGAATTCGACGGTATCGCCTTCCTTGAGGGATTTAAATCCCTCCTGCTGGATGGCAGTGTAGTGGACGAAAATATCCGTTTCGTCCTCCTGCGTGATGAATCCAAAGCCCTTTGCGTCGTTGAACCACTTCACAGTTCCTTGAGGCACCTTGCAACTCCCATTTCGGCGGCCCCGAGCGGGCCTATCCAATAAATCGATACAAATATTGCGGGCAGACCGAAAAACGGCCGCAAAACAACGGCCTATTTTTCGTCCTTCCATAAATTTGTATCGCATTAATGTGAATACGCTAGATGACTTTGGAAATGGTGTCAAGAGAAAATATTTACCATATAACTTAAATTATATCAATATGTTACTGACCTCAGCTCTTCGCCAACGGGCGATCCGGGGGGTGGCTCGCTTCCCCGGAGCTTCCTGATTCGCAAGGTCCCACGAAGATCGCGGGACCAAGTATTCCGGTGGGAACCCTGCCCCATTGCTACACCGGGGGGGGCGCATCAAGAGATTACGCCTATTGGTGTTTCTCCCCGGAAGAACTTCAGAATATTTTCCAGAACGGCCGGCACATCCACCCCCCCCACGAGCGGTTGGAGCCTCCCCTTGTGTGAGGAGACGGAACCACATTGGGAAGAGGACGAAGGGGGTTTGACTCGGGCAGCGGCTCCCGCCGGTAGACATCGAGCCCGGCCATGGCGATCACGCCGCCGCGGAGCGCTTCGGCGAGAGCATCCTCATCGATGAGCCCGCCCCGGCCGACATTGATGAGGGTTGCCGTGGGTTTCATCCCGGCAAGTTCCTTGGTGCCGATGATTCCTTCGGTTTTGGGGGTGTGAGGGATGATCAGCACAACGAAATCTACCTCGGCCAGGAGTTTTTCCAGGGGGAGGTAGGTGGCGTCAAATGCTTTTTCCTCCTCCTTGAGGTGAGGGGTTCGCTGGTAATAAAAAATTTTAACGTTGAAAGCGCGGCAGAGGGTGGCGATATCCATTTCGATATCCCCGAGGTCGACGATTCCGACCGAGGTTCCGAACAACTCGGAGATTCCTTCGATTACGGTCCAATTTGTTTTCATATCCCACTGACTCGTCACGATGGGCTCTGAACCGATGTCGAGGTACGCGGCTTCGGTGATCGATTTATGGCCCGGAATCGCCTTTCGAATGCAGCAGAGCATCAACGTCAGGGCATGTTCGGCCACCGAGGCATTTAGCATGAGAGGCATAGTCGCAACCTGTGCTCCAATCTCGCGCGCGGCGGCCATGTCGATGTT
>NYYB01000081.1 GCA_002685755.1 Nitrospinota bacterium | reverse complement strand
TGAACTTCACCTTAATGCGTCGCCGAATCGCCGGCGGTTGTAGGCGCCGGTAAGGTGGTCCGTGGTGGCGAGTTCGTGGAGTTCGTCAATCATGCGCTCGTTGTAGGTGGTCCACCGCCACAGACCGAACACGATCAGCACATAGCCCGCCACCTGGAAAATATCCTCGAACACGGTGGTAATCAGGTCCGGCTGCTCCAGAAACTCGTCGAGAACGTCCGTAAGCAGGGACAAGAAGAGCGCGGAGAACCCACCATGAAGGGCGCATAAATTTCCTTAAACGGTCTCAGTTTTTGGACGATGAACAATCCCATCAGCGCAAGAAACGTGACGGCGGCCTCGGACAGCACTAGGTCTCTATCTCCTCGGTGGGAGGGAAGTTGGCTAATTGGTATATGCCGAACAAAACGGAGAAAGCCAGCACGGCAAGGGTGGGCAGGTAGGTCATGATCGCTCACTTTTTAAATGAAAGATGAGCCAAAATGATTCCTGGGTCGGGCCCGGCGCGGGCGCCACTCCAGCGGAAGCGCTCTTACCGAAATGCGATTTTAGGGAGGTATTCCGGGGGAATTGTCATGAGATTGTTATGGGATTGTAAAAGATTTTTTAAAACCCGGAATTTTTCGGCAACGCGCTCCCTTTTTCGAGAGTTCGGCCAATTTACCTTCCTCGTGTGGTGTTTCCCGCGGAGAAGTCCATCAAGAACGCTGAAAGAATCCCTTGCTGGCGCTCGGAATGACGAAACTTTGTTCCTCCCCCCCGCGTGTGCCCGAATCGCCGCCCGGCGTCGAAACGTGCGGCGGGTTGTGGTATCCTCGGGCCCTCGGAGGCGTTGCCCTGCTTCCGCGAAAATTTTTAACTGAATAAATATCAAAGACTTATACTGACAGCCTCGCCCCGGCTCAATCAGGGCGCTTGTTCGCCGCCGCGGCCACATCACCTGGAGGCTCCCCATGAGCAACAGTTTCGGCGCCCGCTCCGAGCTTAACGCCGGCGGGCAGACTTACGAGATTTATCGCCTCGATGCCCTCAAGGACAAGGGCGATATCGAGCATCTTCCCTATTCGCTAAAAATTCTTCTCGAGAATCTTCTCCGGAACGAGGACGGCCAGTCCGTCACCGCCGGGGACATCGAGGCCCTCGCCGGCTGGGACGCCAAGGGCGGCGCCGCCGCCGAGATCGGATTCATGCCGACCCGCGTTCTCTTGCAGGATTTCACGGGCGTCCCCGGCGTCGTCGATCTCGCCGTGATGCGGGACGCCATGAAGGATTTGGGGGGCGATCCATCCCTCATCAATCCGCTCCAGCCCGTCGACCTCGTGATTGACCACTCGGTTCAGATTGACAACTTCGGGACGGCGGAGGCGCTCGAGCAAAACACCGACCTCGAATTCGAGCGGAACGTCGAGCGCTACTCGTTCCTCAGATGGGCGCAGCAGGCTTTCGACAATTTCAGGGTCATCCCCCCCTCGACGGGAATCATCCATCAGGTGAATCTCGAGTTCCTGGCCCATGTGGTCGGCGAGGACGAGAAAAACGGCGTGCGCCGCGCGTTCCCGGACACCCTGGTCGGCACCGACTCGCACACCACGATGATCAACGGCCTGGGCGTTCTGGGCTGGGGGGTGGGCGGCATCGAGGCCGAGGCCGCCATGCTGGGCCAGTCGTATTCGATGCTCGTTCCGGAAGTAGTCGGCTTCAAGCTCTCGGGGCGGCTTCCCGAGGGGGCGACGGCGACCGACCTGGTGCTAGTGGTGGTTCAGATGCTTCGGAAGAAAGGCGTTGTCAGCAAGTTCGTCGAATTCTACGGGCCGGGCCTCGCGAATCTTCCGCTCGCGGACCGCGCCACCCTTTCGAACATGGCGCCCGAGTACGGGGCCACCTGCGGCATTTTCCCGGTCGACCGGGAAACGCTGAAATACCTCGAGCTCTCCGGCCGGCCGCCCGAGAAGATTGCGCTCGTCGAGGCCTACGCCCGGGAGCAGGGGATGTTCCACGACGAGAACACCCCCGAGGCTATCTACACCGACACCCTCGAACTCGACATGGGCGATGTCTTGCCCTGCATCTCGGGCCCCAAGCGCCCGCAGGACCGGATCCTACTCAAGGAGGCGAACACCACCTTCGAGAGCGAGCTAGACAAAATGCTACTTCAGCTCATGGGCGAGCCGGACCATGAGTCCCGCCGGATGGGCCTCGAGGGCGGCCCCGCCGTGGCCGAGCCGCCGGTTTCGGCCGTCCGGGTGAAGGCTGGCGGCGAGAGCTACGACCTTAGGCACGGCTCCGTCGTCATCGCCTCGATCACCAGTTGCACGAACACCTCGAACCCCTCGGTCATGCTCGGCGCGGGTCTGGTCGCCAAAAAAGCGGTCGAGCGGGGCCTCAAGGTCAAGCCCTGGGTCAAGACGAGCCTTGCCCCCGGCTCGAAAGTGGTGACCGAGTATTTGAAAAAAGCCGGTCTCGACGGCTATCTCGACCAGCTTGGCTTCAACACCGTGGGCTACGGCTGCACCACCTGTATCGGAAACTCGGGGCCTCTTCCGCCTCACATCTCAAAGGCCGTCGCCGACGGGAGCCTCGTTGCCTGCTCTGTCCTTTCGGGCAACCGCAACTTCGAGGGCCGGGTCCACGCCGAGGTGCGGATGAACTTCCTCGCCTCGCCGCCGCTGGTCGTCGCTTACGCGCTGGCGGGCCACATGGGGGTTAACCTCACCACCGACCCGCTCGGAGAGGACGGGGACGGCAGCCCCGTCTACCTCAAGGACATCTGGCCCACCCAGAGTGAGCTTTCCGATGTCGTCCATAACAACGTCAAGGCCGAGCTATTCCGGAAAACCTACTCCGACGTTTTCAAGGGCGATCTCAGGTGGATGGGCATCCCCACCCCCGAGGGCGATCTCTACTCCTGGGATAAAATGTCCACCTATGTGCAAAAGCCGCCTTACTTCGACGGAATGAAGGCCGAACTCGACCCCATCGAGGACATCAAGGGGGCCCGTTGCCTCGCCAATCTGGGCGACAGCACCACGACCGACCACATCTCGCCGGCGGGTTCGATTCCAAGGGACGGCCCGGCGGGGCGCTACCTCGTGATGAACGATGTCATCGTCAAGGACTTCAACAGCTTTGGCTCGCGCCGGGGCAACCACGAGGTCATGATGCGCGGCACCTTCGCCAACGTGCGCCTGCGCAACAAGATCGCCCCGGGCACCGAGGGCGGCTGGTCCACCCATTACCCCTCGGACGAGCAGATGACCATGTTCGACACCGCCGAAAGGTACAGGGAAGAAGGGGTGCCCACGGTTGTTATGGGCGGTAAGGAGTACGGCACGGGCTCATCGCGCGACTGGGCCGCCAAGGGCTCGAACCTCCTCGGCGTCAAGGCGGTCATCACCGAGAGTTTCGAGCGAATCCACCGCTCGAACCTGATTGGTATGGGCGTGCTCCCGCTTCAATTCAAGCCGGGCAAGAGCGCCGATAGCCTTGGCCTGACGGGCCGGGAAGTATTCGACATCGAGGGGCTCGAAAACGGCGAGGCGAAAGAGATGAAGGTCACCGCCACCCCCGACGGCGGCGGCGCGCCCATCACTTTTACCGCCGTCTCGCGAATCGACACCCCGAACGAGGTGCTTTACTACCAGAACGGCGGCATCCTCCACTACGTCCTGCGTAAGCTGCTCAAGGGCTAGAGCCCCTAAGAGGTTTTTTGTAGGGTGCGAAGGTCGGCTGTGAGAAGACCCCGCCTCCGGGGGCTGAATCCGGATCACCGGTTTAGATCGATTCCCGCTTTGGCGCACTGGAAGCGCGCTCTCCGGCGCTTTCCTCCCGCGCTATATAAAAGGATGTAACCTCGCCGCCTCGCGCCGGGGTGTTTCTTCCGGAGCTCTCCAAGCCTTTTCCGGTAGGCCTCCTCCCGGTAGCGCCCGCAATCGCCGGCATGATCGAATTTCCCGTCCAGCTTCGCCCATTTTTCTTTTGTGACGGCCGAGGGATTCACTTCGGAGGATTGGGACCAGAGCACCCATTGAACACGGTATTTTTTCGATTCGCATTTGGCCGAGGCGGGTGTTTCATCCGGTAATTTCGCCGTGACATGCACCAGTCGAGGGCTTCCGGGGGCGAGGGGGCCCTTGAGCAGAATTTTCCCCTTGCTCAACTCCCGGCCATCGGCTCCAAGGGTGATGCATCTGATTTCGATGGACGTTTCTAACTTTTCGGTTTCGTTCCGGTAGGTGGCGTCAATGATCACCCGATCTCAGACCGGGACTATCTTATCGACGGTTACGGCGGCGAGCGCTGTCCGCGGCAACAAAGCAAGGGCGATAAGAAGAAAGGTTCTCATCGAAGTCTCCTTCGATTCACCCCCGGCCTCGGCGGATTCGCCTAAACCATGGGGATAACTGGAACTTGTTTCATAACCGATTTCGTGAAATATCCGCTCATCAAGGGCCCTGATTTTACGGCCTCCTTACAAGGCCGAAAATCTCGGGGGGCTGAAAATACCGGGTTTGGGTTATGTAACGACCTCTAGTTTTTCGGCCCTATCATCTGGTCGGGCCGGACAGCCTTGTCGAACTCCTCTCCGCTCAGAATGCCCAGTTCAATCGCCGCCTCGCGCAGGGTGCCGCCCTCGCTGTGGGCCTTCTTCGCCACCTTGGCGGCGTTGTCGTAGCCGATGACCGGGTTGAGGGCGGTTACGAGCATGAGGGAGCGCTTGAGAAATTCCTCGATAACGGGGCGGTTGGGTTCGATGCCGACCGCGCAGTGTTCGTCGAAGGAGGCGCAGGCGTCGGCGAGCAGACGGATCGAGTTCAACAGGTTGAAAATCATCACGGGCTTGAAGACGTTCAACTCGAAGTTGCCCGAGGCGCCGCCCACGCCCACGACCACGTCGTTGCCGATCACCTGAGCGCAGACCATGGTCATGGCCTCGCACTGGGTGGGGTTCACCTTGCCGGGCATGATCGAGCTTCCGGGTTCGTTCGCGGGGATGATGAGCTCGCCGATTCCGCTGCGCGGCCCCGAGGCCAGCCAGCGGATGTCGTTGGCGAGTTTCATCAGGGCCCCTGCCAGGGTCCTGACCGCGCCGCTGGCGAAGACGACGGCGTCGTGTGCGGCGAGGGCCTCGAATTTGTTCGGCGCCGAGCAAAAGGGGAGGCCGGTGAGTCTGGCGATTTGGGCCGCTCCCTTCTCGGCGAACTCGGGGTGGGTGTTCAGCCCGGTTCCCACGGCGGTGCCGCCGAGGGCGAGTTCGTAGAGGCCGCCGAGGGTGCCGCGCACGCGCTCGATGTCGTTTTCGAGTTGCTGGGCGTAGCCGGAGAACTCCTGGCCCAGGGTGAGAGGGACGGCGTCCATGAGATGGGTGCGCCCGATCTTGATGATGTCGCTGAACGCGGCGGCCTTACCGGCGAGGGTTTTTTGAAGACGGCCCGTCTCGGGAATGAGGTGGGAGTTGATTCGCTCGGCGGCGGCGATATGCATCGCCGTGGGGAAAGTGTCGTTCGAGGACTGGGCCTGATTCACGTCGTCGTTGGGGTGAATCGGGTCCTTCGAGCCGATCACGCCGCCGGCCAACTCGATGGCGCGGTTGGAGATGACCTCGTTCGAGTTCATGTTGGTCTGGGTGCCGCTGCCGGTTTGCCAGACGACGAGGGGGAAGTGCTCGTCGAGCTTTCCCTCGATCACCTCGTCGGCGGCTCGGACGATAAGATCGGCTTTCTCCTCGGAGAGGGTGCCGAGCTCGCGGTTGGCGAGCGCGGCGGCTTTTTTGAGGATTCCCAGGGCGCGGATCATCTCCCGCGGGAAGCGATCACCCCCGATCTTGAAGTTCATCAGGGATCGGGCCGTCTGCGCCCCGTAGTATCTGTCGTCAGGGACCTCGATTTCGCCCATCGTGTCTGTTTCTATTCGGTTCCCCATGGAATCGCACCCCTTGCTTTTCTGCGAACAAGATCAAGTTAGCTTTTCATTCCGGCGGCGAAAGTATCGCACAAATCCCGCCCGCCACAGAAGAGCGGAGGGCTACCCGCTCCCGGTCAGCATCTCGGTCACGTTCCGGTGAAGCTTGGCCTTCTTGACGGGCTTGACCATCACCCGATCGACTCCGCACTCGGACAACTCCTCCGAGTCCATCACCGCCTGCCAGCCGGTCAGGAGAAACACCGGCGTTGCCGGGGAGATATCCTTGCTCCTCCGGGCCACCTCGGTGCCCGACATGCCGGGCATGGCCAAATCCGAGATAACCAGATCGTGACGGGCACCGGAAAAGATTTCAATGCCCGCCGCCCCGTCTCCGGCGATCTCGACCGTATATCCTCCTTCCTCGAGCAAATCCCGCACGACGCGAACCATATCGGGCTCGTCCTCGATAACGAGGATGCTCGCCGGCCCGGCGTGGATGATCGTCTCCTCGCCGTAGTCATCCTCCACGAACTCCGAGGAGGGGAGAGAAAAGCTGATCCGCGTTCCGGCGCCCTCCTCGCTCTCGATGGCGATGCTCCCGCCATAGCGCTTAACGATTCCAAAGGCCATGCTGAGACCCATGCCGGTTCCGCTCTCCCCCTTGGTGGAGAAGAAGGGCTCGAAGGCGCGGGCCCTGACCTCGGCGGACATGCCGTGGCCGTTGTCCGCCAACACCACTCGCGGCCCCTCGGGAGTGTCCTCCGTGATCAATGTGATGCGTCCGCCCTCCGGCATGGCGTCGAGGGCGTTGTTGATGAGATTGATGAGAATTTCGTGAAGCTCGGTATCGACGCCGCTGACCAGGGGCTTCCGGGCCAGGGGCTCGACGATGAATTCAAGGGGGATGCCCCCGGCCTCGGCCTCG
>NYYB01000001.1 GCA_002685755.1 Nitrospinota bacterium | reverse complement strand
TCCACCAAGCTCAACAGATGGGTCGCAAAGAAAAAATCCAAGTCAAAAGGGGGATCTTTGCGCATGAGGATGACATCAAACCAGTCAAGGGGCCAGGTCTCCGATGGCCCGAGGCTGTAATGGAGGTCCTTTCTAGCTACCGTGACGCGCCGGAAAGCGCTCTCGGGCGTGGTGCGGCGAACCGAGAGGTCCCTGACGCCCATATAGTAGAGCTCATGACCTCTCTCCTGGGCCTCCAGCATGAGGACAAAGGTCGTGTCCTTATCGATATCGATCTTTTCGATGGGGTCCATGATGACCCCGATCTTCAACTTTCCCATAAAAATCAGTTAGCGGGACTCCGCCGCAACATCTCTGATCACCCAAGTCCGAGCCAGAAGATCGTGCAGTCCCCTCCTCTCCCGGCTAAAGAGGATCCAGAGAAATCCGATGCCAAAGATAGCCGTAAGCGGATATACCAGCAGCCGCACCAGGGCCTGACCGTAAGATATCGGAACCCCGCCGGCAGCTACCACGCGCAGGCCCAGGAACCATTTCCCCACGGTTCGGCCATCCATCCCGTGAAGAAGGACGAAGTAGCACCCCGTGAGAAAAATCCATGCCGGTAAAAGAATTTGAATGAAATGAATTGTGCTACTCGGCGTGAGCATCTCGCCATGGGCGGCCAGGCCGACGGTGTAGGCAACGTACAATGAATAAGAAAGAGCCCAGGAGAGAGCATAGAGCACCGCAAGGTCGACGTAAAAGGCCAGCACCCGGCGGCCAACTCCTCCCCGTGGCAGCTTTACCCCTCCCTCTTGAGTCTTCCCTTCAACCCCTTCTAACTCTTCTTCTTTTCTTAGTCGTTGATAGAGCGCGTCGAACTCAACTTCGAGTTGGCGCCTCAACTCAGATTCGTCTTCCGCCTGCCATTCCTGCTCAGGAGGGGGCCCCTGCCCAGAGGGGACCTCCAGCTCAGGGAGGGAATCTTCCGGAAAAGAAACGGCTTCAGTGGGCTCAGCCGGTTTTACGGCCACCGCCTTAATGCCCAGGCGCGCCTTCTCGGAAACCCAATCAGCGTTGCACTTCTTGCACTGATCCAGATAATCCGAGGCGATATATCCGCACTTGGGGCACTTCATATCGATCGACTCCTCAAAGGGACTTTATGCTAATGGAACTCCCCCGGACAGGCAAGGTTGAAATTATCCCATGTCCCCCCACAGGGACTGCACGACAGAGAGGGCAGACAAAGCGGCTGTCTCCGTCCTCATGATCCTGCTCCCCAGCCGGACTGAGACGAACCCCCGGTCCGATGCACGACGAACCTCCTCGTCGCTGAATCCACCCTCCGGACCGATTGCGAGCAGGGCGGACTCGATATGGTGCCGCCCCTCTTTAATGCGACCGAGACCCTCACTCGATGCCCCGGCCCAAAAGATAAGCTTTAGATTGCAGCCCCAGGGACGTCGGATCAACTCCGCAAAGTCCGTTGCTTCCATGACCTCAGGGATCTTCGTGCGACCCGATTGCTTGGCGGCGCTCAAAGCGATCTTTCCCCAGCGCGCGCGCCGCTTGACGATCTTTTCCCCTTCCAGCTTGGGGATCGTATAACTCGAAAAGAACGGCAGGATGGCACACACCCCAAGCTCCGTAGCTTTCTCCACCACCCAATCCATCTTCTCCCCCTTGCCCACCGCCTGGGCCAGAATAACATCCAACGGTGATTCCCGCTCCGGACGGTAGGATCTGACTATCTCCAACACCGCCATTCGAGATCCATAGGATCGGATGACGGCCTCATGTTCCCGTCCCTGATCGTCGAACAGCACCACATCTTCTCCGGGCCGCAAACGGAGAACCTTTCGCATGTGTTCCAGCTCGGCCCCCTCCAGGACCCCCCTGCTCCCTTCGATGTTATCTTTGGTCACAAAAAAGCGGGCCATGCTTATGAGCTTTTCTGAAAATGAAGCGTCACCCACTCACCCCTTCTCTTCTGCCGCAACAGGACAAAGGAGTCGGGAACGAAGCGAGTTGCAACCTCCGTCTTCTGGGTTCCTAATATCCCGGATAGGATGAGATGGCCTCCCCGGGACACCCTCCTCCTGAACTTCGGTGCCAGTTCGATGATCGGCTCCGCAGTCAGGTTGGCCACGACAACGCCAAAATTTCCATGGATGCCCTCCACCCCCGCCCTTTTCAAGCAAACGAATTCTTCCACTTCGTTGCGCTGCAAGTTCTCTCGAGCGACCTTGACGGCGACGGGATCCAAATCGAGGGCAACGACCCTGTTCACCCCCATCTTGGCTAGGGCGATGGCCAAAATCCCTGATCCTGTTCCCACATCAAGGGCCTTGAGATCCCTTCCCCGACCAGCCACCACCACTTCTTCAAGAAACTCCAGGCAACCCCTAGTCGTCGCATGCGTGCCCGTACCGAAGGCCATCCCGGGTTCGAGGTTGATCACCTGGCGCCGGCCGATCCGCTGCGGCTTCAACCAGGGAGGCTTGATCAACAGGCTCCTGCCTATCCTTAGTACCGTGAAATATTTGCGCCAGGAACTGTTCCAGTTTCGCTCCACGAGATTCTTCCAGTGCAGCGTTCCACTGCCGACTCCGGGATAGATGTCGCCGATCCCCTTGAGAAAGCGGCGGATGTCCGCCTCCAGAGACGAAGCATTCATGGATGCAGGGAAATAGGCCCGGACCTGGTGGCCGCGGGAAACAACGCCCGGAGAGCCTCTCTCGATCAAGTAGTTTGCCACAATGTCATGGGCCGCAGCCGGAGTCTTGACGGAGAGCTGGTGCCAGGATGCAGTCACAGTTCTCTAATGCCAAAGGAGATATCGGACATCTTGATTCCGCTGCGGCTGAGCGGAACGTAGCGTTGTACCTGAGCGGCAGATTTTTTGACCGCCGAGGCTGCGCTGCCGAGGGGGAGCAATCCCACCCCCAGACCCGTAAGAGCCCCCCACCGTAAAAAACCGCGGCGCCCGAGCCTTTTATTTTTCAGCGACGATCTACGCATATCGACCAAATTACCCCGCGCGGAAAGAATTGTCCAGGTTACAGGGAGATGCCGTAAAAGAAGGACCCCCAGGCTACCCTCTCTGGATCACAAAGTTTGCGACAGCATCCAAAGTCCTTTGATTCATAAATTCGGTCCTGAAGCCGGCATCTCTAACAGTCTCCGGAGCTACTGGAGGACGGGGGAAACGATGGACCTTCTTTTATTTTGCAGTTGGTTTCAGGTGAACTCGTTCAGATTGACAGATCTTTCCCTTATCAGATACTCTTTCGCCAAAATACCGATCGCATCCCAGTCCACCGTCTCTAGTAGCCCCTCCTGGGTCTTGAATACAGACCGCCATGGGGCCAGCGGGAGGGTTTTTGGAATCGGGAGGCCGATTCAGCTTCAGAGAACGGACCGAGCGAAGGCGGTCATATGCGGTATAATGGTGGCGGATCGTAGTAATCCTTAAGGGAGCTTTCACTGAAAGAGGAGGAGGGATGCGATTCGATTATCTAGAGCCACACACGATTAAAGAGGCGGTATCATTACTCTCAACATACAACGGCCAGGCCAAAGTCATCGCCGGCGGGACGGATCTCATGAATCTGATCCGGACCAAGATGATAAAACCGGAATATATCGTTGATATTGGGCATATAGCCGGACTTGACTACGTGAAATATGGCGACAAGGGGGCGCTGTCCATTGGGGCGCTGACGACCATCAGGGCCATTGAAATGTCGGCTCAACTCAAAGAGCGCCATCCTGTCGTCTCCCAGGCAGCCGGACAGCTGGGGTCCATGGCAATCCGCAATGTCGGGACCATTGGCGGCAATCTCTGCAATGCCGCTCCCTGTGCTGAGACAGCCCCATCTCTTATAGGTTTGGGGGCCGCGTTGAAGATTGTCGGCCCCGCTGGAGAAAGAACTGTCACCCTTGAAGACTTCTTCACCGGCCCGGGTCAAACCGTTCTCCAGAGGGGGGAGTTGGTGGTAGAGATCCAGGTGCCATCCCAACCACCCCATACCAGAGGTGTTTATTTAAAGCACTCGGTCAGAGGGACCGAGGATCTGGCTATTGTCGGGGTAGCAGCAATCGCTACCTTGGAGGGTGAACGTTGCCGAAACGTTAAGATCGTGCTCGGGGCCGTGGCGCCAATTCCTATGAGGGCCAGGAATGCGGAAGGGAAGCTTGAGGGAAAAGAGATTGATGATGCCCTGATTGAGAATGCGGCTCAGGCAGCATCGGACGAATCACAACCTATAACGGATGTGAGGGCCTCTGCTGATTACAGAAAGGAGATGGTAAAGGTCTTCACCAGACAAGCCATAAGAGGGGTCGTGCCCACGCCCATGCACCGGGCATTCTGTGGTACGGGGTAAACAAAATCATAGACATCATCTAAATGGGTGGGAGATGAAACAGCTCATAACATTAAGGGTTAATGGCATCGACGAAGAGTTATATGTGGAGCCCTGGTGGACTTTATCCCGTGTCCTTCGAGAGGAATTGGACCTAATTGGAACCAAGGAAGGCTGTGGGAGTGGTGATTGTGGCTCCTGCACTGTCCTCATTGATGGCAAGGCGGTGATGAGTTGCCTCTATCTCGCCATGAAGGCGAGAGGCAAGAATATTATGACCATCGAGGGCCTTAACGGAGAAAACGGGGCGTTGCATCCTTTGCAGGAGACCTTTATCGAACACTTTGCAGTTCAATGCGGTTACTGTGTCCCCGGGATGATCATGACTGCCAAGGCCATGCTTGATGAGAATCCAAAGCCAACGGAAGAGGAGGTCAGGACCGGATTAAGCGGCAACTTGTGTCGCTGCACCGGGTATGTGAAAATCGTTGAGGCGGTTTTGTCTTCAGCCGAGAAACAGGGAAACTGAAACATCGCCAAGCGATGGCGCAATATGTTTTCAAACCGCCATCAAGGATCGAGTATCCAGAAGCAATTTTGCGCGAAGGACGATGAGTGTAAAGAGGAGTTTCAAGGTGACAGAACTCTCGGTAGTTGGAAAAAATGTTGTCAGGTTTGATGCAAGAACGAAGGTCCTAGGCAAGGATGAATACTGCATCGATATCAAGCTACCTGGCATGCTTCATGCCAAGGTGTTGGGGAGTTCCCATCCCCATGCCAAAATTCTAAGCGTTGATACTTCGGAGGCAGAAAAGGTGTCGGGTATCCGTTGTGTGGTCACCGGGAAGAATGCACCGAAGAAGTTGACGGGGAGCGGAGCAATTAAGGATATGCCGATACTGGCAAGAGGCGTTGTCCGCTATGTAGGCGAGCCGGTGGCGGCAGTTGCCGCAACAACCCTTGAGGCGGCAGAGGATGCAATGGATCTGATCAAGGTCGAGTATGAGGAGCTGCCCGCCATATTTGATGTGGAAGAAGCGGCTGGGACAAATCCGCCAGTGATCGTTCACCCGGATTTTTCTAACTATAGAGTCATGTCGCCTCCTGAGCGACTTTCCCCTGACAGGCCCAACGTGTTTACGCACATCAAGGTTTATAAGGGCGACGTGGACAAGGGATTTAAGGAATCCGACCTGATTGTGGAGAACAGGTTTGTCGCACCATCGATTCAGCATTGCGCCCTAGAGCCTCATTCGGCGGTTGTTCGTCCCGAGCCTGACGGCGGTGTGACCGTGTTTACGGGGAAACAGGGGATAAGCCGCGTGAAAGAGGACATTGCCGCAACTTTCGGGATAGAGCCTTATAAGGTCAGAGTCAAGCAGCAATACGTGGGTGGCGCATTTGGTGGCAAGGCGACCATCTACGAGAACATCCCCACCCTGTTGGCCCTTAAGAGCGGGCGCCCGGTCAAATGGGTGATGACCAGGGAAGAGGTGTTTGTGCTGGGTGGACCGCGAGAAGGGATGGTTCTTAATGTCAAGGACGGATTCAAAGAGGATGGAACCCTTGTCGCCAGAAAGATGGAAGTATTTGTGGATGGCGGTGCCTATGCAGAAGCATCGCCTGGAGTAACCCAAAATTGCAGTTCCGAGGCCATCTGCATGTACCGAATGCTGCACCTGAAATGGGACAGCTACGCGGTTTACACGAACACGCCGAAAAGGCGTGGCATGCGCGGATATGGCGTGAACGAAGTCACCTACGCGATAGAATCGAATATGGACATCGCGGCGGTAAAGCTGGGCATTGATCCCGTAGACCTGAGGCGGAAGAACC
>NYYB01000080.1 GCA_002685755.1 Nitrospinota bacterium | reverse complement strand
GGTTGCCGTCATCGCCATTGTGGGAATTTTGAATGCGGCAAACCAGGTATTCATGAACATGGCGGTCAAAACCGGAGACGTCAGCGTCATTACGCCCATCATCACGTCATCGCCGATTTTCTCTCTTTTGTTTACGGCTATCCTCCTGCGGGGGATTGAACGTGTTCGCCCCGCGATGGTTTTTGGCGTGGCGTTCACCGTCGGGGGAATGATTTTAATCGTCATCGGACGTTGATTCCCGCTTGCATGGGGAGTAGTCTGAAGACCTTCGGAACCCGAGAAATTTTCCCGTTTGACGGGGTATTACCAAATCCGATTGCGTTTTATCGGGTCTTGGTCATCCCTGGGGGCCGTCACAACTTCCCAGATATGGAGGAATGCGAAATGGGAGACAAGGCGTTCATCGATTCGTTCCTGGCGGAAAAAAGGATGTGCCGCTTTTCGGTGACCAGGAAGGACGGCGGTCAGATCATCCGGCCTATTTGGTACATTTGGGAGGATGGAAAGTTCCTCATCAGCACCAAGACAATCGGCGTCCACACCCGCATCGTCAAGCGAAATCCTAAAATATCCATTGTCGTGGATAAGGACGATCCCCCCTACGCCGCCGTGGTTTGCGAGGGCGATGTCGAACTCATCGAGGGCGTCGGAACGGACCACGACCTCATCGGGCGGTGCGCCGAGCGCTATCTGGGCCCCGAAATCGCGCCCAAGTTCATGGCCGGCCCCGTCGCCCAGGTGGACCGGGTGCGGTTCATCGTTCACCCCAAGCGCTGGACGATTTGGAACGCCGGCGCCGATCCGCCATTCAGCGCCCGGCCGGGCGACTACTCTTAGCGCCTCCGGAAACGAGCAATACAAGCCGGATAGGGTCCGCGGCAAAGACCCTGCCCGGCTTGTTTTTTTGCGGGTCTACCGTCTCAAGGTTTACTTTGTCCGGTACAGTCCTCCTCCGCTAGAGGACGCCCGGCGTCACCTCGCGCACACGCCGCCAGATGACGATAACGAAAAGAACGATTCCGCCAATCTGGGCCAGCGCCGATAAAATGAGCAAAAACCGGGCGGCCGGGTGTGCGGTCCTCCAGAGCCAGGGCTCGCCCGCCACCCGAAGCGCCAGACCGCCCACCGTGAGATAGTAGATTCCGTAAACGCTGGGCAGGTGATATCGCCCCTTTGTTTCCGGGTGTTCTCCCTTCATCAAGGGAAACATCCACAGCGCGACGCCCATCACCATGAGACCGAGCCAGCCGACGAAACCGACATGGGCGTGGAGCAGCAGCAGATCCCGAGGCATCCGCATGAGCCAGATAGCGTTGGCCAACATGAACAGAGCGCCCGAGGCGAAGGTGATGATGAAACAAAAAAGACTCGTTTTCACAAAAAGACGGATGACAGGGGGCATGGGAGCATCTCCTCTGGATAATATCGCGGCGAACCAACCCCTCCAGCTTATACGGCATCGCCAGCATATACGGGAACGCGCCGGGACATGAAGGACTCCCGAAAATGGGCGCGGCTCTTCGTCTGTCTCGCCTTCCACATGATTCTGACCGGTCTCGCCTCCGCCATCCTGGCTCACATCTACGGCGTCGCACGGCCCGAGAGAATCCTCTTTCTCCCCTCGCTCGCCGCCGCCGCCCTCGTCGGCGCTTTCTACACCTGGGACCGCGAGGGAAACCGCGTCGCCGAGGCGGGAAACCTCGCCGGCGCTCTCGTGGCCCTTCACCTTTGGGCCGACTTAACCTATCCGCCCGAGGGCGCCGGCTCCTGGGCCGCCCTTTCCGGCTGGCCCGTCTGGGGCTCCTATCTGGCGAACACCCTCGCCATCCTCGCCGCCGGCGGTCTCGCCGAGCGTCGGCGGGGTTAACCCGGCCATATCCCCGGAATACTCTCCGGAATTTCCGGGAAATGCGCGGAATTTCGCGCCCGATCCGGCGGCGATCCCGCCAGGGCCGGCGAGAGAAGGTCAGGAGGACGGGAGATAGGGAACACATGGGCCTGAGAGCGGGGAATGGGAGGCCCCCCCGGCCAGCCCAGAGGGGCCGAAATCCCCTTTTCCGCCCCGGGGTTCCGGCGGGATATTGGCCGAATTTACTTAAGGTCCCGGCTTCCCCAATCCCCCCCGATTGTATAGAATCTCCCCTATCCGATTTGAGTGGTTGTGATTCCAGCTGTTTCTAATTCCAATTGAAGGAGGGGAGTAGATGAACACTCGTAAAAGATTTTTCCTGATGGCGGCCTCGGCGCTCGCCGCGGGCGGGCTCTTCGCGGCCCAGACGGATGCCGCCACCAACATCACCATCGTCGGCGCCAGCAAGGGCGCGGGCGCCTTCCGGATGGCGGCCGGCCTCGCCGAGGCGGTGAACAAGACGAGCAAGGTCGTCAACGTCACCAACCGCGAGTCCAAGGGATTCGTGGCCAACACCCGCCTCGTCGCCAAAGGCCGCTCCGAGATCGGCATGACGAACGGTATTTTCGTCGACTTCATTCAGCGCAAGCACAAGCCCTTCCACAAGGGCAAGGCGATGAAAACCATCCGGGGCATCGGACCGGTCTCGACCTCTTGGTTCCAGGTGACGACCTTCCACAAGTCCGGCATCAAGAGCTACTACGACCTCGCCGGAAAGCGGGTGAATATGGGCCCCAAGGGCTCCTCCACGCTTTTCATGCTCAAGTTCATCACCGACAACCTCAATATCACCGATAAGATCCGCAAGGACTACATGGGCTGGGCCGCCGCCGCCACCAACATGATCGACGGGAAGATCGACGCCTTCGGCATCCCCAACCCGGTTCCCTCGCCCTCGATCCTGCGCGCCTCGCGCAGCGGCCCCCTCCGCATCCTCAGCGTTCCCGACAAGGTTCGCGATAAGTTCGTCGCCATGAGTTCGGGCTACTACAAGGACAACAAGGACGCGAGCGCCTATCAGGGGATGAAGGGAAAGAAGTTCAAGACCGTTGCCTACACCATCTTCGCCGTGGCGAACGAGAAGGTCCCGAACGATGTCATCTACGAGGTGACCCGCCGCGTCTACGACAAGGCGAACCGGGACTTCCTGATCAATGTCTTCAAGGGCTGGAAGATCGGGCTCGACTTCGCCTCGAAATCGGGCGAGTTCATCAAGCAGATGGGCAACTTCAACATGGCTCTCCACCCCGGAGCCGCCCGCTACTGGAAGGCGAAGGGCTATAAAACGAACTAGGCGTTTTTCCGACCGGGAAACTTCGCCGATTAGATTCTCATGACATCGACCCGGCCCCCCGGAGGGTATGCCATCGCTCCGGGGGGCCGGGTCTCGGATGCGGTTCGGCTTCCGGCCTGAAAGGGCGGTGATGCACAATTTTTTTGATATGGCCTGGGCTTGGATACGGTTTGTTTTCGCGCCCGAAGCGGTTCCCCGCCGCGATCTGTCCTCCGGTTTCCAGCGGGAAAACCTCCCGGTCTGGCTCTTCCTGACCGTCCTGTTTTTTTTCTATCAAATCGCGATGGCGGGCAGGACCTACAACCTTTACCTGCCCTATGAAATCGCCTGGGAGTGGCAGAAGGTCGTATTTCCGGTTCTCGAGGTCTGGCTCGCCGCTCTGATCTGGCTCTTCGTATCGAGTCTTTGCCTGCTTCCGAAGACGACGGCGCTGCTCTCCTGCCTCGTGTTCGCCTTCTACTTTCTCTACGGCGCGGCGAACAGGGCCCCCGTGGATTTCGGGTTGGGTTTCGGCGAGGTCATCGTCTACATATTGTCCCCGTTCCTTTCGGCCGGGCAGGAAAAAACGCTGTCGGCGATCTGGGAGACTGTTCATTTTCCCGGCCTGTCGATCTACGCGTTCCATTTTTACCTGCCGCTCTACGTGGTTTTCACCGCTCTCCTGACCTTTATTTTCTACCCGGCGCGGGCCGGCGCCCCGGTGAAGCGGCCTTCATGGGTGGACCTCATCCTGTGCGCGTGCGTGGTGGTCTTCACGGTGGAATACATCATGAATTTCGCCGACCGGGGGGACCGGGAGGGCACCGTTCTCTGGCCGGACGTATTCATGGGGACGATTGCCATCATTGTTTCGATCGAGATGTGCCGGAGGATTCTGGGCTGGGTGCTGCCCCTGCTGGGGGTGTTTTTCTTCCTTTACGCGATGTTCGGCAACTACTTCCCTGGCCGCCTCCTCCACAAGGGATTTTCCTATAACGAGGTCGTCGGTTTTATTTACGGAACAGCCGGCGTTTTCGGCGTCATCGCGAACGTATACGCCAGCTACGTGTTCCTGTTCATCCTGTTCGGGGTGTTCCTGGAAAAAACCAAGGTGGGCGACGTTTTCGTGGACCTCTCCTACGCCCTCGTGGGCCGGCTCCGGGGCGGGGCGGCGAAGGCGTCGGTCGTCTCGAGCGGCCTGGTTGGCTCGGTGGTGGGCAGCGGCGCGGCCAACATCGTCATCACCGGGACTTTCACGATTCCGCTGATGAAGCGCGCGGGCTACAAGGCCCACTACGCAGCGGCGGTCGAGGCGGTCTCCTCGATCGGCGGCCATCTCCTCCCCCCGGTGATGGGTTCCGCGGCTTTCCTCGTGGCCGCGTTCACCGAGACCGACTACGGCTGGATCGCGCTGATATCCCTTGTCCCCGCTCTGATGTACTACTTCGCGGTCTATATGTCGGTTCATTTCCGCTCGGGCATGGACGGAATCCACGGGCTGCCCAAGGAAGAGCTCCCCGAGCTCATGCCTCTTTTGAAAAAAGACGGCTATCTGCTGCTCCCGGTGGCGCTCCTCATCCTCCGGCTGATCATCGGGCGCTCCCCGTTCGACGCGGCGCTTTGGGCGATTATCCTGGCGATGGTGCTGGGTTTCTTCCGCCACGACACGCGCCTGATCGCTTTTCCGCCGATCATCGCGAGCCTTTTGGGAATTCCCAACTGGAGCACGCGCTCGGACAGGCTCGAGTTCCGTGCCGCCCGGCACCGCAAGGAGCTTGCGGACTCGGGAAAAAGCCCCGGTGAGGCCGATGACGGGGCGACCGCATTTCTCACAGCGGCGAAGGCCGGGCCGCCGGGCGGTTTTTTGGTGGAGAACTGGCCGATCCTCGCCGGGGCGGGGGTGCTCGCCGTCCTGCCGGCGATGGGCTTCGGTTTCTTCGAGTCGATTTTTTGGGCGGTCACCGCGATGATAGTGCTCGCCTCGCCGAGGGTTATCGACGGGCTCGAGCAGGGGGCGATCAACTCCCTCATCATCGGGGTGACGGCCGGGGTGATGGGAATCGTGCTCGCCGGGGTCTCGATGCCCGGCCTGGGGATCAAGTTCTCGGCGATTATCCTGGGCTACGCGAACTTCCTGGATAACGCCCTCGGAATCACCGGGACCGCGCTGCCGGTGGCCATCCTGCTGTGCGCCATGGCGAGCTACATCATGGGAATGGGGATGACGATCACGGCGAGTTACGTACTGCTTTCGATTCTCGCGGTGCCCGCGCTGGTCGAACTCGGGGTTCCCCTTCTCAGCGCCCACCTCATGATTCTCTGGCTGAGCCAGGACGCCTCGCTGACCCCGCCCTTCGCGCTGGGCGCCTTCATCGCGGCGGGCATCGCCGGGGCCGATCCGATGCGCACGGGCTTCTCCTCGCTCAAGCTGGCGAAGGCGCTCTACATCGTACCCTTCCTGATGGCGTACACGCCGATCCTGATCGACAAGGATGCGTCCTGGATCTCGATTGGCGTCATTTGGGTGTCGGGTTTCATGGGCTTTTTCTGCACCTCGGCGGCGCTCGAGGGGTATATGCGGCGTAATTTACTGATATGGGAGAGAATTATCCTCGCCCTGGCGGGAGCGCTTTTGTTCTTCTACGTGACCTGGATGAAGGTTGTTGGGACCATCATCATGTCGGCCATGATCGGCCTCCAGTACCTTTCGGGCGAAAAACCCACAGCCTCCCGGCTCCGCACGAAGAGCAACCCCTCGCCATAAACCCCTTGTTTTTCTTGTATTAGCAGCTTGACCCCGGTTCCGAATTGACACGGTGGGCCCTTCTGTGCGGGAATAGCGATATTAATAATATTTTTTCTCGATTGTTTCCACTGTCCGCCCGGGAACCAGGATCTGATTGTCCTTGCGCCGGCGCGCGGGGATGAAAAGGGAGGGTCCAGCGTGAGCAAGTTCAGCGACAAGCGAGAGCATGCCCGCTACAACCTGTCCGCCTCGGCGCTCATGTCGACTTTTTCGGATGTCCCGCTCGAGGTCGAGGACATTAGCGCCGGAGGATTCAGGGTCGTGGTTCCCAAAGAGCCCCATGGCCATGAAGCGGGCAGGTTCTCGATCCATCTTCCCAATCTACACCTGGGAGAGTTCCTGGGCCGGGTGGCCTGGGCTTTCGAGAACCCGACCCGCCCGCCCTCGTGGACCGTTGGCGTATCGATGGACGTCCATGGGGGAGACGCCTCTCCCGCCTGAGAGAAGAGCTCCTGGCCGCCACGAATACGGTGGATTAGCCTCTAAGCCCCATTCAGCACCAACGGCCCGCCGGACTTCTGTTTCTTCCGGTGGAAGACCGGGGCGCCGAGGTCGTCCAGCTCGAAGACATGAAAGACGTGGTGGCCGTTGTAGTCGAGTACGCGCAGGTCATCCTCCTGGTGCAGGTCCCCCATCACCATCCCGAACTTCGGTCCGTAGCACTCTCGCACCAAGGCGATGGGCACCTCGTAGGCGATATAGCGGTCGATGCCCCTGGAGGCGAGCTTGCCGGCCAGCGCCGGATCGTCGAGAGAGTAGTAGGTCGTCAGCGCCGGAATAGGCCCCGAGCCAGTGAAAAAATACCTGCCTTCATGACGCACCTCCCCAGTTTCGACGAAATCAGTGTGAGGAGATCGGCGCAGGGAGGTCCATGCCTATAATTTGGGAGCCGGGCGAGGCGCCCGCAAGGGGTATCAGGCGGCCTGGGGCTAAGGGGCGCCGCTCTGGCGGGTTTTCTTTTCGTCGATGAGGTAGACGATCGCCGCAGCCTGGACGCACAGATAGGCGGCCAGCGCGAAGGCGAGGTCGTAGCTTCCCGTTACGTCGAAAATATAGCCGCTCAGCCAGGCGCTCAGGCCCGCGCCGAGCTGGTGGCTCACCGAGATCAGCCCGAAGAGCACGCCCACGTTCCGGGGCCCGAAGAAATCCCCCGTCAGCGCCGAGGTGAGCGGCACCGACGCGATCCACGAGAGCCCGACGATCATCGGGGTCGCCCACACCGTCAGGTCGTTTTTGAAGAAAATAAAAAGCAGAAAGCCCGAACAGCGGACGAGGTAGACCAGGCTGAGCGGTATCTTGCGCCCATATTTGTCCGAGAGCGGCCCGGTGACCAGGACCCCGATCGTGTTCAGCGCCCCGCCCACGGCGAAGGCCGTCGCCGCCACGGCGGGTGAGAAACCCGTGTCGCTCGCGAAGGGGATCCAGTGGACGGCGATGACCGTCACCGTGAAGCCGCAGGTGAAAAAGCTCGAGAGCAGGAGGACGAAGGGCTTTTTGTGAAGGCACTGCACCCAGGGCAGGTCGTAGGGCACCACGCGGGTCGGGCTCTTTTTCCCGCCGGCCGGGGCGTCCGCCGAGGTGAGGCCGACGTCCTCGGGCCGGTTCCTGATCGTGAAAAAGCATATCGGGACGATGACGGCGAGCACGGCGGCGCCCGACCAGAAGAACGTCGAGCGCCAACCCAGGGCGGCCAGCATGAGCGCGAGGGCCGGGATGATCAGCAGCTGGCCGAGGCTCGAGCCGCTGGCCGCGATGGAGAAGGCGAGCCCCCGCCGCTCCTCGAACCACCGCGAGAGCATCGGGGTGACGGCGGTGACGCTGTTTCCAAGGCCCGAGAGGCCCAGCACCAGCCCGTAGAAAAAGTAGATGCCCCAGATCGAGCTGATCTGGCTCATCCCGAGGATGGCGAGCCCGGTCAGGGAGACGCCGGTGGTGATGATCGTCCGCGAGCCGAAGCGGTTGATCAACAGCCCGCCGACGGGCTGGGAGATCCCAAAGAGGATCAGCGAGAGGGCCACCGGCAGCGAGAGCGCCGCCCGGCTCACGTCGAGCTCCTCGAGGATGGGTTTGAAGAATACGCCAAAGGAATGGCGGAGCGCGCCCCCGAACAGCCGGAAGATGAACACCGCCGCCAGGATGTACCAGCCGTAGTAGATGCCCCTCGAGGCGGTTTTTTCGCCGCTCATCCGCGTCTTCCCGATCGAATCGATGAAAGAGGAAGTATTTCGGACTCTTGCCCTGTCCCCGAGCGGCGCATTGTGGGGGCAGTGGTCCCCGGAGCGCAAGCAGGGGAGGCCTACCTCCCGTACTTCCCCCAGCCTTTTAAATGGCCGCGGATGTAGCAGATCTGGCCGACGTGGGAGAAGTGGTCCCCGAAGAAGCGGCCGAGGATGGCGCCGACCCGGATGCGGGCGTCCCGGAGAAAATCGTCCACCTCCTCGTCCAGGTTTTCGGGGGTGAGGCCGGAGAGGCACTCCCGGGTCTTTGGGCGGACGGCGGCGAAATAGCCCAGAAGGTCCTCCCCTCGGGGGCGGAAGACGGCGACCCGCTCCAGGGTGTGGCCGGCGCCGGTGTCGACGGGGTCCTCGGGGAGGCCGAAGCGCCCGTGCCAATCACCCTCGGTCCAGACCTGGGGGCGGCCGGCGATATGGGCGAAGCTCCTGTCCTCGAAGCGGGTCATGTGCCACATGAGCCATCCGGCGGGGTTGTCGTTCGGTCCGGGCTGATGGCTCAGGTCCTCGTCCGTAAGCTCGCCGATGGCGTTCTCCACCTGGATGGCGTAGGCGTCGAGGCGCTCGAGAATGATCGCGGCAGCGTCCATGACTCTATCCTTTCTTTTCCGGAATGGCGCAAAAACCCTGGGCCTCGATGCGGAAGGCGTTGTTGAACTTCGAGCGGAAATTCTCGAGCGCGATCACCCCGGCCAGCTCGACCATCTCCTCGACGCTGAACTCTTCT
>NYYB01000079.1 GCA_002685755.1 Nitrospinota bacterium | reverse complement strand
CCGCCTGAACGGCACGAAGCAATTCATCAGCAACGGGGGGACGGCCAAGCTTTATGTGGTTTACACCCGGACCGACAAGACCCAGGGAGGCCTCAAGGGGATGACTCCCTTTCTCGTCCCCGCCGATACCCCCGGTTTCACCGTCAGCCGGATTCACGACAAGATGGGGCGCCGCCTACTGAGTAATGCGACCCTGGTTTTCGAGGACGCCGAAGTCCCGGCCGCCAACCGGCTCGGCGAGGAAGGCGGGGCCGAGGCTCTCCGCAACAGCCGGATCGCCCGGGGAAGGGGTGGCTACGGGGCGACCGTGTTGGGAGTGAGCCGGGCTGCCTTCGAGGAGGCCGTCCGGTACTCCAGGGAGCGGGTCCAGGGCGGAAAGCCCATTGGCCAGCATCAGGCCGTCGCCCAGATGATCGGAGATATGTATACCCGCCTGGAGATGGCGCGGTCCGTTCTTTGGCGGACATCCTGGGCCGTGGACCATGCGGACGACTACGATCCGAGGATGTCCTGGCTTACGAAAGTGGTTTGCTCGGAGGCGGCGTATGAAATCTGCCGCCTGGCGCTGGAGGTTCACGGAGGGATGGGCTACATGCGGGAGTGTCCCGTAGAGAAATATCTCCGCGATGTGATTTCGTTCCTGCACGGAGCTGGAAACAACCATATTTTCCGGATCAAGATCAGTTCCCGCATTACGGGTCTTCCTCTCGAGTGAACCGGGAGGTTGATGCGGCGGCAGAATAGATTTTCGATAGGCGATGGGCGTTCTGTCAACGAGGGTCAACAAGCCGGAAGCGATAGGCCTTCCAGGTGCGGACTCTCAACAAGGGGGGAGAATCCAATGAGAATAAGAACTATACGTTGGCTTAGCGTTGTTGTGGGGCTGGTGTTTGCTTTGGGGGTTGTTCTCTCGGCCTTGCCAGCAGCGGCGGCGAAAAAGCCGTTGGTGATCGGCACGGCCATCTCTCTTACCGGGAAAAGAGCCAAGTCGGGGTTATTGACCCTCCGCGGCTACGAGATGTGGCAAAAAGATGTCAACGCCAAAGGGGGGCTCCTGGGCCGCAAGGTGAAGATCAAGGTCTATGACGACGAGAGCAACCCCACGACGGGCGCGAAGCTCATGGAGCGCCTCATCACGCTCGACAAGGTGGAATTCATATTCGGGCCCTTCAGCAGTCCGGTGACCTACGCGACCAGTACGGTCACAGAGAAGTACGGGTTCCCGATGATCGCGGGTGGCTCGAGCAGTTCCAAGCCCTTTTCGCGGGGCTACAAGTATCTCTTCCAGGTGATGCGGGTGAACAACGACTCCCATTTGGGGAATCTCACGCTGCTCAAACAAAAGGGAGCCAAGAGCGTCTCGGTCATCCACTCCGCCAGCATCTACCCGGCCTCGCTCGCGAAGGGTGTGGTACGGCTCGCCAAGAAGATGGGCTTCAAGGTCCTCTCGGTCGACAAGTACCCGCCCAAATCGACGGACTTCACATCACTCCTCATCAAGGCAAAGGGCCTCGATCCGGACGTGCTTTTCTTGTTCGGCTACTACCCGGACGGGCTGGCAATCACCAAGCAGGTCAAGGAGCTGAACCTCAACCCGCGCCATCTCGGGGTGATGCTGGGGGCCTCCTACGACGAGTTCGGCTCCGATAAGGGTATGGGCAAAGACTCTGATTTCGTCGGCGGCTACTCGGGCTGGGAGCCCTTTTTGGACACGCCGGGAAACAAGGAGTTCGTGAAGAAATACTTCCAGCAATACAAGGACGACCGCTTCCTGGACTCGCACGTCATTTACGGCTACCTCTGCGGCCAGGTGTTGGCGCGAGCGGCAAACGAGGTCGGCTCTATGGATCGTGACAAAATACGCGACGCGATCGCGAAGATGAAATTCAAGAGCTATATGCCGGGCCATTTCGAGGTGGACCCGAAGACCGGCATGCAGATCGGGCACGAGTGGGCCTCCTTTCAATGGCAAAACGGAAAGAAGGTCATCTTGTGGCCGAAAAGTGCGGCCACCGGCGAACTCCTTTACCCCGCGCCCTCGTGGAAAAAGCGGAAATAGGCTGCTTCCCATTGCGGGGAAGGGAAAAAGCGCGGACAGCAGCTTCCCGGCGGGCCGGGCAGCCCATTCATCGCCCGGCCCGCCCTTCCCGGTAATAGGGGTCAATTCTCCGTTTATTGCTGCGCGGCGGTACGAGCCCCGGGAGTTAGCCTCGGGGACTCAACTCCTCCGTGGCGCCTTCGAGGTTTTGGGGGTGGGGGGCGTCCTTCGTCCAACGGATAAAATCCACCGGACATGACCGGTTCGGCATGGGCTTTGGGTAGGAGCGTTTGATTTATGTTCACGGACGGGATGGGGTTGATGCTCTCCCAGGCGGTCTTGAGCGGCCTCCTGATAGGCGCGGTTTACTCGCTCATGGCCCTGGGTCTCACCCTGACATTTGGCGTGATGCACGTTATCAACATCGCGCACGGCGCGATGCTCATGCTGGGAGCCTACACCAGCTTCTGGCTCTTTCACCTTCTCGGGCTGAACCCCATTTTGTCCATCGTGTTCTCCGCGCCGGCTATGTTCGCCCTGGGCGCCTTGCTGGAGAAGTGCATCATCGAGCGGATTGTCGAGAACATTGAAACCACCTCCCTCCTGGTCACTTTTGGAATTTCGGTTTGTATCGTGAACCTTGCCCTATGGCTGTGGACGGCCGATTTCAAAGCCATACCCTACCTTACGGGGTCTTGGCTTGCCGGGGGGCTGGTGTTCCCGAAGTCCCGCATGGTTGGAGCCGGGCTCGCCCTGCTGTTCACCGTGATCGTTTTCTTCTTTCTGCGGATTTCCCGGCTCGGGAAAGCCATCCGCGCGACCGCGGGCGATCACGATCTCGCATCGACGTGCGGGATCAACGTTCGTCGTATTTATCTCATCACCTTCGGATTGGCGAGCGCCATGGGCGCGGCGGCCGGCGCGCTTGCCAGCATCATGTTCGCCATCTACCCCGAGATGGGCGAGACCTACCTGATGCGCTCGTTCACGGTGATCGTCCTGGGAGGGATGGGAAGCGTCTTGGGCGCGATGGTGGGCGGAATTTTGCTGGGTGTGATCGAGGGCGTGGGAAGCCTTTATCTCTCGGGCGAGGGCGGGGGCGCCATTCACTACATTATTCTACTCCTCGTCCTTCTCCTGCGGCCGGCCGGCCTCTCCGGCTCTTTCGGCCAGCATTCTGATTGAGCCGATGAACATCAAAATCGGAATTGCTTTTATCGCCTTGATAATCTTCTCGGTCTATCCTTTCCTCGTGGGGCCCTACTACATCTCCATGGGACTTCTTATTTTCATGTATATCGCCATGGCGGGGGGGTGGAACTTCATTTCGGGTTATACGGGCTACGTCTCTCTGGGGCACGTGGTTTTTTTCGGTACGGGCGCCTACGCGACCGCCTTGCAAATTACATATTGGAACATCCATTGGTTCCCGGCCTCCCTCATCGGCGGTGTGTGCGCGGTGATTCTGGCCCTGCCCGTCGGGGCGCTTTGCCTGAGGCTGCGGGGGCCTTACTTCGCCATCTTCATGATCGGATTCAACGAACTGATGGCCATACTGGCCTCGATATTCGAGGACGTTACGGGGGGTGCCGAAGGCATCTCGCTTCCCATAGTGCGCCACATCATCCCGATCTATTTCGCGATGGGGGGGGTTGTTGTCGGACTCCTGTTCGTGGCTTTGTGGCTCGACTCCAGCCGGTTCGGCCTCAGAATTTTGTCCATTCGTGAAGACGAAGCCGCGGCTGAAACGCTCGGAATCAACACCACACGCTACAAGCTCTTCGCTTTCATTCTCAGCGCGTTTTTCCCCGGGGTTGCGGGGGGGATTTACGCTTGGTACATCTCCTATATCGATCCCGAAACCGTGTTCAACATTCTTTTCAGCATCCAAATGGTACTCATGTGCATATTGGGAGGCAGAGGAACGGCGTGGGGACCGGTGGTCGGCGCTACCATTCTCTACCTCATCACCGAGTTCACCTGGGCCAACTTTCCGCACTTTCACCATTTCATTGCGGGCGTTCTCATGGTTGTGGTCGTGCTTTTCGCTCCGAGGGGAGTCATGGGTTACCTGTTCACCAGAGGCATTTTGCAGCCCCGGCCGTCGTTCCGAAATTGAGGCCCTCGGTTTTGAGGGGAGACGGGGGGGGAAGGGTTTGACGAATGTAGATAACACTCAGACAATAGGACATCATTGCCAGCTTCGTCTGGCGATTCACCGTTTTTTTCGAGAAGTCGGGCGGCCAGTGAAGTAGCGGTCGTCCTTTAGGGGGTACAAATTTTCCGGCGAGCGGCCCGGCACACGGAACGCGCGCTGTCCTTTTCCTGAGAAGGGGAATTTTTCGATGGAATATACCAAGAGCGAAGCGAAGGCGTATTGCAGGGAGAAAATGACGGGTGTCTGGGCGGCTCTTACGACTCCTTATAAATCGGACGGCGAAATAGACGAAGAGGGTCTCCGCACCGTCGTGCGGACCTGCATCGACGATCTCAAGATCGATGGGTTTTTCTGCAACGGCTTGATGGGCGAATACTGGTCGCTTTCCGTCCAGGAGCGAAAGCGCGTACAGCACATCGTATGCGAGGAGAGCCGGGGGAAGGCCCAGACCATCCCGCACACTCCGCAAGTCACCATCCAGGAGGCCGTCGAGCTGACCAAGCACGCCGAGGAAATCGGCGCCGACTACGCAATCATGATCAACCCGGTGTACGGTGCGCACGACGACGACGAGATTTATCTTTACTTCAAGACTATCTGCGATCAGATTGATATCGGCCTTTCGTTGTTCAACCAGCCCAAGTCGGGGACGACGCTGAGCCCCGAGCTCATCGAGCGCCTGGCAGGCCTGGAGAATATCTGCTGCATCAAGAACGCCGTCCCCAGCATGGCTCATCAGAGCGAGGTGCGGCGGAGGGTGGGAGACCAGATCGTAGTCTGCGATCCCGACGAAGAGCGTTTTCTCGTCAGCCTTGCTCACCTGGGAATGCAGGTCCATATGTCATCGCCCACTCCTTTTCTCTTCCAGGTGCCGGGCTACACTCCGATCCGCGATTACTACGATGCGGCCATGGCGGGCGAAATGAAAAAAGCCTCGGAGATCAACTACTCGCTCGAACCGCTCCGGGCCGTTCGCAAAAAGTACTTCACGACGGGTCCCAATGGGCGGACGACAGCCTATTTAAAGGAGTGGACCGAGGTGCTGGGTCTGCCCGCCGGCGGGGTGCGCCCACCGGTCGTATCGCTGTCCGATCAGGAAAAACGGGAATTTCGCAAGGATCTCGAGGCGACAGGCCTTTTGGACAAGATCAAAAGTTAAGAAGTTTCGGGAAGGTGCGCTCCCGGGCTCCCGTGTGGGGGCCTGGGAGCCGGCCCCGAAATGGCTGATTGGAACAACGCTGAAGCCCTTCCATAAAGCGCGGTTTTCTCGCCTGTGCTCCTAATTATGTGAATCACGAATGGATATTTAACCGATTTTATCGGAGCGGGTAGTCGTTCGCCGCCCCCTGTGGGCAGATGAAACGGGTGGGCCCGAGGGTGGTGGGCCGTGGTTTTCGTTTCTTGCCTTTCCGTCCATGTGATAGAATTTTCTTATCCAAATGGAAATACAAACCAGTTTTGATTTCCGTTTTGCTTCTTGAATTTTGCTTTTTGAAAGGAGCATCCTTCATGTACAAGGCCACTGATGGAATTATCCTCCCGACCACCATCATTGGCTCCCTTCCCCGGCCGCATTGGTACACCGAAAACCTGGGCACGCGCAAATTTCGTGAGGCCATGACCAACGCCCGCTTCCGGGAGCAATACACCGACGCCGTATCGTCCTATTTGCGCGATGAGGAGGTTGCCGGCCTCGACATCTGCACGGACGGAGACTGCCGCTTCGACATCGACGTGGGCGGCCACACCTGGTTCAGCTACGCGCCTCGCCACATGGATGGCTTCGAGGGTTTTCATCCCTACCGAATTCCCAAAGCGGGCGGTAGGCCGACTGTCCCGCCCGGGCGGATTCTGCACGATATAACCGAAGCCCGCCTTATGCCCGAGATCGTGGGGCCGGTCGGCCGGGGTGATTTGCAATACACCGCCATCTGGAAAACCGCGCAGCGGCTCACCAAAAAACCCGTCAAATTCGGAACCATCACTCCCGAGCTCATCGCGATGGGCGTGAAGGACAGCTATTACAAGAGTATGAAAGAACGCATTCGGGCCATCGGCGACGCGCTGAACGAGGAGCTCACCGAGGTGGCGCGGGCCGGATGCACCGCCATCCAGATGGAAGAGCCCCAGGTCCATCTCCTCGCCGCCAAGGGCCTCACGGGCGGAGAGCTCACCCCCGAATATATGCGCGAAGTATTCAACGACACCGTGCGGGGCCTGCGGGACCTCACCGAGGTCTGGTGCCACACTTGCTGGGGTAATCCCGCCCAGCAGCGGATCTTCGACCAGGCGCAAAGCTACGCGCCGTCGCTCGAGGAGTTGAACAAGATCGAAGCCGACATCCTCACCTTCGAATGCTGCAGCACGGGAGGCATGGACCTCGAGGCGATCGGAAAAACGATCACCGATAAAAAAATCGCCATCGGCGTCGTTGACCACCATTCGCTCCAGGTGGAGACCCCGGACGAGGTGGCGGACCTGATTCGACGGGCGCTCGACCATATTCCGGCCGAGCGCCTGATCCTCTGCTCGGACTGCGGCATGGGCCGCGAGGGGATGAGCCGGAGGCACGCCTTCTACAAGATGGCCTCGATCGTCCAAGGGACCAACATCGTCCGGCGCGAACTGGGGCTTCCGGAGGCGGAATGCCTGGCGGCCGACCCTCGCTTCTCGCTGGTCGAAAAAGAGGAATAGCAATAAAAAGGCAGTTCTTTAACAAATACCGAATTTCAGGAGTGAAGGAAAGATGAATATTTCGGGAGGCGAAAATACTAATAACTTTCACTGCCTTTCGTGGTCGGATTTTCCGGAGGGATTTACTCCTTTTTCCCTCAACCCCACGGGCGCCCGTCTGGAGACAACAGAGCTCGGGCCGGGCGTCTATGCTCTCCTTTCATCGATTCCCAATGTGGATAACACGGGCTTTGTGGTTGGAGACAGGGACGTTCTGGTCATCGATGCGCACATCAATCTGGCGATGGCCCATCAAATTCAGGAGCGGGTTCGGGAAGTGACGGACAAGCCTATTCGCTACCTCGTCAACTCGAACTATCACGGCGATCACACATTCGGAAACTGCGGTTTTCCCGAAGAAACTCTGGTGATACAGCATCGCCGGACGGCGGAACTGGTCCCCTATTTTCGGGAAGAGATGGATTTCATGCTTCCCTGTGTGGGAAACGAGCCGGCCATCTTCAATGGGGTCGAACTCCGCAATCCGGATATCGTGTTCGATGATTATCTTCGCCTCGATCTGGGCGGCGTCGAGGTGGAGCTCCATTATTTCGGGCCGGCCAACACGCCGGGCGACACGATCACCTATGTGTCCGGGGCCAAGGCCGCGTGGACGGGAAACATGACAGGCGGAAACCTTATTATCGCCCTGGAGAGCGACGCCCCGACCTACTTGAATTCCATCGCCCGGTTCGCCCAGGCGCTCGAAGTGGAAACCCTCATCCCCGCGCACAATCCACTTTCCTCGAGTGCACTTCTTGGTGGCTACCTGATGTACCTGAGCCAGATCACGAACGCGGTTCGAAAGGCGGTCAATGAAAATTGGACGCTCGGGGAAGCGATGGAGAAAATCCCGCTGGACTTGGAGCAGCCCTACGCTCCGCCGCCGGATCATCCTCGAATCGGCTTTTTTCGGGATCTTCATGCCTATAACGTTCAAAAAACCTATCAGTCGTTTTGTGGGTGATTTTGTCGGAACTGGAAATTCTTCCGGTAATGGTTGTCTGAAGCCACTCTCAATTCTAATGGTTAATTGGTCGAGAATTTTTTTTGCGGGAAGGACCCCGCCCGGTTTGCGGGATGAAACATCTCCCGCGCGATTTGGCGTTTCAAAATCTGAAGACAGTGGCCGAAGGGGCGGAAATCGTCCGGAGAGAGATCCTTTAATCGGTCTCGAAGAAATTTCAAGAAAGTCTCGGCATTAACCCGGAAACGAAATTCTCGAGCTGCTCTTCCTGGCTGCCGCCGGCGAACCGAATGACGAATGTTTCCGCTCCCGCATCGATGTAACCGCGAATCCGGTCTTCAATCCCGGCTCCGTCGCCCACGACGACGAGATTCTTTTTTCGCACTTCCCCGAAAGGTTGTTTGTAGTAAGCCGAGAGAAAATCGCCGCACTCTTTTTCCGCCTTTCGCGGGTCAGGATTAATGTTCATGGTTACGTAGAGGCAGCGGGAGATGTTGCCGATTTCCCGCCGCCCGGCCTCACCCGCATAGGCGAGGATTTTCTCCCAGCATTCTCGGTAGAGATCCGCCGTGACCGTGTTGGTGATCCACCCGTCGGCGAGGCGGGCGACGCGGCGGAGGCCCGAATCCGCGTTGTTGCTCGCAATCCAGATCGGGGGCCCGCCGGGAGTAGGCGGCCGGAGGCCGAGTTCTATTTCCCGGAGCGAAAAATGCTTCCCTGAAAAATCCGCCTTGGGCTCCTTCATCAGCCGTTTGACGATTTCAACGGTCTCGCTGAGCCGCCGCGCCCGCTCCCCGATGGGAACGCCCAGCGTTTCGAATTCATCCCTGAGCTCTACCCGTCCGACGCCGAAACCGGCAACCGCCCTGCCGGGAAACAGACAGTCGATCGTCGCCAGCGACTGCGCGGGCATGACCGGATGGCGCAGGGCGGCGAGCATGACAGCGGTTCCGACCTGAATTTTCCTCGTCGCGCCGAGCACCGCGGCCCAGGTGGTGAAGCTCTCCAGGCGCGGCTTGGCCAGGACGCTGTCGCCGATCCATACGGAATCCAGCCCGAGCGTTTCCGCCTTTTTTGCCAGGTGCAGGATCTGCGATCCGTCAGCGGGGTCATCTCCGGCCTCCACAACGACTCCTCGCGTGGGGAGCAAGAATCCAAAGCAAAAATCCGGCATATTAGAAAACCTCCGGTAGCGAAAAATGAAATTACATCCTATCTGAGAACATCTTATCCTGAGAACTGAGTACTCCAATGAAGTATAATGTGGCCCATCGGTATATATCGATCAGGCCAACATCATCTTTTCGCCGGTGTGCGATTTGGCGGGCGGAGGTTTGGTGGCTGGACATTTTCCATTGGAAGGAATGATGCAAATTAAAATGAACGGAAGAACCGCTTTGATTACCGGGGGCAGCCGGGGGCTCGGGCGCGCAATGGCGCTGAGATTCGCCCAGGCGGGAGCCGATGTGGCGATTACGGCGAGGCGCGCCGGTGTTCTCGAGGAAACCAAATCCGAGATCGAGGCCGCCTCGGATGTGAAGGTGGGCGCCTATCCCTGCGACGTAACCGATGCCGGGCAGATCGCCGCCATGCACGAGGCCGTCTCCGCCGACTTCGGCACGATCGACATATTGGTGAACAACGCCGGGTCGGCGGTCCGGGGAAAATTCGAGGAGCTCACCGACGAGGTTTGGCAAGACGATTTCGATCTGAAGGTTTTCGCCGCCATCCGGACCTCCCGCCTCGTCTTACCGAAGATGAAGGAACAAAAGTGGGGGCGGATTATCAATATATTGAACGGCGCCGCGAAGGCGCCCGGAGCGGAAGGCGCTCCCACGGCGGTTTCACGTGCCGCCGGTATGGCGATCACGAAAGTGTTGTCCAAGGAATTCGCCTCCTACAATATTTTGGTCAACGGCTTTGCACCGGCATCATCGTCACCGATTTGTGGGACCGGGCCTATAAAAAACAGGCCCCCGATATGTCGTTCGATCAATTCATCGCGGAAAAAGGAAAGGAGGTTCCGCTGGGCCGGATGGGCACCGCGGAAGAGTACGCGAACGCGGCTTGTTTCCTGGCCTCGGACGCCGCCTCCTACATCACCGGAGTGGCGATAAATGTCGATGGTGGGAGATCGCCAGTTGTCTGATTTTGCGCACGAGGTTTCCAATTACATGCTTCTGTACAGAGGGAGAGTGGTAAAATGAGCAAGCTAAACGGCAAGGCCGCCATCATCACGGGGGCATCGCGCGGAATCGGCCAGGCGGTAGCCCTGCGGCTGGCCTCGGAGGGGGCCGCCATCTACATGGCGGCGGACGGCACCGAGGCGGAGCTCGAGGAAACAGAAAAAGCTTGCCGGGACGCCGGCGCTCCGGACGCCGCCTGGGGGCTGCACGACTTATCGGACTCAGGGGAGGCGGAGGCCGTGGTGGCCGCCGCCAGGGAGCGCATGGGCCGGGTGGACATTCTGGTGAACAACGCGGGGGTCCGGGCCCGGAAGGCGTTCGGTGAATTTTCTCACGAAGAGTTCGACCGGCTGGTGGCGATCAACCTGCGCGCCCCCTTCTTCGCGAGTCAGGCCGCCGTGCCCATCATGCGCGAGCAGGGTGGGGGACACATCGTCCACATGGCAAGTCAGCTCGGCATCGTGGCTTCGCGGTACGGGGCCATCTACAGCCTCACCAAAGCGGGTCTCATCCAGCTTACGCGGTCGATGGCTCTCGAGTTGGGGGGGGAGGGCATCTCGGTCAACGCCGTTTGCCCGGGACCGATCACCACCGAAGGGTTTCTGGCGAACCGGAATCCCGGGGAGCTTGAGCAGCGCGCAAGGGACGTTCCCATCGGCCGATTCGGCACCGTCGAGGAGGTCGCCGGCATGGTCGCTTTTCTCGTCTCGAAGGACGCGGCCTATGTCCTCGGCCACGCCCTTATCATGGACGGCGGCTACGTCGTTCACTAACCGCAGTTTTGAATGGATGACCGGCCGAACCGGAGAAATGGACTGGCTCCTATTTGGGCCATTCACCGCCGCGAAGGGCCCGAACGACCTTTTCGGGAGTGATGGGAAGTGAAGTCACCCGGACTCCGATCGCGTTTGAAACAGCGTTGGCGATAGCTCCGGCGGGCGTGTTGTTCGGTGGTTCTCCGACGCCTCTGGCGCCGAAGGGTCCGGCTCCCTCGCCCGATTCGACGATGGCCGTTCCGATTTCCGGAACATCCATCGCCGTGGCGAGAAGGTACTGCGCGAAATCATGGGCTTCCACCCGCCCGTCCGCTACGGCGCAATCCTCCAGAATCGCCAGGCCCATTCCGAAAACCGCGCCTCCCTCGAACTGCCCGAGGACGGTCTGGGGATTCACGGCCGTTCCGACATCATGACAGATCCCGAGGCCGTTGACCGTAACCTCGCCCGTGTCGGGGTCCACGGATACATCCGCCGCAGCGGCGCCGAAAACGTAATCCACCCAACCGGCCTCGTGCGCCGATTCGTAGCCGGGATAGGGCTCCGGCGGAATGACCAGCCTCCCGGTGTTCGATAAGTAAACGCCCGAGGCAGCGCAGGCGGCGGCAATCTGGGCATGGTTGACGCTGCGCTCTGGCATGGCCCGGACATGGGCCTTTCCGCCGGAGAGGACGATATCCTCCTCTCGGGCCTCGAGAAGTTTCGCCGCCTCTTTTTTCAGGGCGTCGGCGATGGGCCCGGCGGCGCGCTCGATTGTGGCTCCCGTGTTGAGAAACTGGCGGCTCCCGGCGGTCATTCCGACCAGGGGCGTGGTCTGCGAGTCCGACAGATGGAGGGTGATCTTTTCGAGGGGCAGCCCCAGGACCTGGGCCGCGACTTGCCGGTAGCCGCCTTCCTGGCCCGAGCCCAAATCGGGCGCGCCCGCTGCGACGACGGCGCTTCCGTCGAGTTGCAAGGATACGGAAGCATCGGCGACGGTTCCGTAGCGGCCGTAGCCGGTCATGTTCGAGGCAAAGCCCCGGGCCCGGAGGGGTTTTCGAAATCCGCTTCCGGGCGATTCACCGCCGCCGTTCGAAGGCAGGGAATCGTCGAGCGTCCGGCGCGCCCGCTCCGCCGTTTCGGCGAGCCGGACCTCGCGCTTGAGCGGCTGACCCGTGGCCAGCGCCTCTCCCTTGGAAAGGTAGTTTTTCTTTCGGAAGGCAAAGGGGTCCATCCCCAGTTTTTCGGACAGGGTGTCCATTACGCCTTCAATCGCGAAGGTGATCTGCGGCGAGCCGACTCCGCGCATGGCGGTTCCCACCGGGTTGTGGGTGAGCACCATTCTCATGTCGACTTTCGTGTTTTCGCATCGGTACGGCCCCGAGGCTTGGACCATGGAGTATTTGCAGAGAACGGCGCTCAGTTCCGTATAGGCGCCCGCGTCGCCGACGATATCCGCCTTCCAGGCGATGAGGCGGCCCTCCGCGTCGGCGCCGGCTTTGTAGTGCATGGTGTAGGGATGGCGCTTCGTGGAGGAGAGGATCGATTCCTCCCGCGACAGGGACATTTGGACCGGCCGCCCCGCCGCTTTGGCGAGCAGCGCCAGAAAGGGCTCGATGGTCATCATGATTTTTCCACCGAACCCGCCGCCGACGTACGGGCATTCGATCCGGACCTGATTGTGGGGGACGGCCAGAATCCGGGCGATGAACCGGAAGTTTTCGATCATCTGCGTTCCGCAGCGGATATGAATAACATCGCTCGCATCCACCCAGGCCACCCCGGATTCGGTTTCCATGTAGGCGTGATCGACGCTCTGGGTCTGGAAGGTTTCCTCGACCACGGCTGCGGAACGCCGAAAACCCGCATCGACATCGCCCCGTTCGTATCCAAAATGGCCGATGACGTTTCCGCGCTCGTCCACCTGGAGCGAGCCGGGCTCCATCGCCTTCGCGGGGTCGAGAACCAGCGGCAATTTTTCCCAGTCGAAGCGAATGAGATTCAGGGCTTCCTGCACAAGCTCCCGCGTGTCGGCGGCGACGAGGGCGACGGGGTCGCCGGCGGCCCGGACGCTTTTCTCCGCCAGGACGGGTTGATCGTCGCGGGCGCCGAGAAGATTCCCCCGGAGGTTCGTCCCCGGGATGTCCCAGGCGGTCAGAACCGCGTGAACGCCCTCGAGGGCCTCGGCCTTTCGGGTGTCGAGTTTGACGATGCGGGAATTGGCGACGGGGCTGCGGAGAACTCCCCCCCAAATCTTGCGGGGCATATCGAAGTCATCGCTGAATACGGTTTCCCCGGCGGATTTTTCGATGGTGTCGGACCGCAGGGTGGATTTTCCCACCAAAGATTCGTGATTTTCGCCGTTGCCCATTCTCTTGCTCCCCTCAAAAGAGATTGAGAAAAATTCTTATCGATAAATCTATTGCTGAATATTTATTGAACCTCCGGAAATGATCCGGTTTGATGGCGCGCAGTCATTATAGCGCCGCGGAGAATCAGGTCACCAGGCTTTCGAGCCGCTCGCAGACTTCGGGCGGAAGCGGGTTTCCGTCCGAGGCGGCGGCGTTCTCGGCGATGCGCTCGGCCCTGGACGTGGCGGGGATGATGGACGACACCACCGGGTCGGCCAACAGGTGCTTGAGAAGTCCCTGTCCGGGTGTTTCGCAGCCGTGGTCTTTTAGAAAAGACAGGGCCTCATCTGCTCCGGCACCCAGAAGTTGTCTGACCCCGGTTCCCAGAAGTTGTCTGCCCCCGCTGGAAGCCTCCACACCCCTCAGCAGGCTTTCCCGCGACATGAGCTGACTGAACGGGCGCATTACGATGACCCCCACGTTCATTTCCCAGGCGAGCGGAAGCACTTCGGCGCGGCAGGAAGTCTCTCCCATGAAATAAGGAATCTGGATGGTTTCGTAGGCCCCGGTCCGCATGGCTTCCATCACCTCGCCGTAATTTTTGGGATTGCGGTCGGTGATGCCGATGTGGCGCACAAGACCTTCTTCCTTG
>NYYB01000078.1 GCA_002685755.1 Nitrospinota bacterium | reverse complement strand
TTTTTGGCTGCCACCATCTCCGAGCATCTGATATCCTCTCGCTCGGGCGATTTTAGCCAATTATATCATATGGTTACAAAGATTCCAGCCTCTTTTTGCTCTGTTCCGCCGCATAATGTGGGGTATCCATGTTGCTCCACTTAGAATGGGGGAAAGCGGAGCATGGCTGAAGCGATTCGATTTAACGAAGCGGCGTTTTTTCAGGCCAGACGGATGGCTGCCAGGGGCGCGGTTTCATTGTCGCTGGTCCGGGACCTGGGATCGGGGCTCGAAAATGCCTCCGAGGTGCTTTTGGCCAACGTGTCGAGCCAGACGGCGGCCGAGGCGTTTTTGGCCAGCGATGCCATCAAAAGCCGCCTTGAGGCCGAGGGCGGGTTAAATCTGGCCGCCAGGCTGAGTTCCCAGCAGCTTGACCAGAATGTGGCCGCTAATCTGGCCTCCGATAGTAGAGGGCTCTTGCTGAGCGATCAGGCGAGTCTCGTGGCTGTGGGGCTGAAGAGTCTGGGCGGCGCGAGAGGCGCGTCTCTGAACTTTCTGGCGTAGGAGGACAAATCCGGGGAACCGAATTCGGGGAGAGGGCTTTCGGACTCCGTTTCTCGTTTGTTTTTTGATTTTATTTTTTTTCGGTGTTTTGGGCGGCGAGTACTTATACCCACCCAAGGGTCTTATCGACCGCCGCGGGAGGAACTTTAGGGGGATTTGAAGAAAAAAGAAGTGGTTGCATAACTTTCAGTAGGAAAGTAAATTTTATTCACAACTCTAACTCTATGACTGGAAGAGACCATGGTTGAACGAGTCACTAACACCCCACAGGTGGGCGGGCAAAATCTGGATGAGCTCGTCACCAGCCGGCAATCGAAACAGGACCTGATAAAATCGGTGAGCGGGCCTCCCGCCACCTCGGTCGCTCGGACCACGCCCTCGCCGGACGTTCCGAGTGCTCCGGAAGAATCCGCGCCCGATCCGGTCCAGACGCCCAGTCCCGCCGAACAGACGAACGAGCTGATCAGCCGGGCCTGGCAGCGCCGCTAGCAGCTTGAGGCCGCCAGCCCAAACGTCCGGAAGGCGGCCTAGGGCCCTGACACCTCAGCGCAGGTGCGTCAGTTGGTGGGACAAGCGCTGGAGAATTTCAGCACCGGCGGAAACCTCCCGGCTCCGGCGACGGAGAGCTCCGCCCAGCAGGCGGGGGTCGTCGCTGTTCCGGACGCCCCGGAACGGGCCCCGGCGGGGCCCGAGATTTCTCCCGCCGCCGAAGCGCCCGAGGCGACTGGCGGTGGAGTCTCCATCGAGGTGGGAGCCGGTGTCGAGGTTGATGTTCCGTCCGACCTGGAAAGACCCGGGGCGCCCGCGGGTAACCAAATCGAGACCGAGCGCCAGGTGCAGACGACGCAGGCGCCGCAGGCGACAGGGGAAGCCGTCCCCGAGCCGGTTGCCCAGGTGGGCGGCGCTGCGCCGGTGGGCGGAGTCGTCGAAACGGGTGCGGAAGCGCCGGTGGAGGCGGTTCCCGACACGCCCGAGCCCGCCGGCGGTGGAGGAGGCGACGAGGGGACTACCGATACTTCAGGCTCGCGGGGAGAGGTCGTCAACGTCGTCGCTTAAAATTTTGCGTGAGCTTTAATTACGGTGTGAGGAAAACCAGTGGCTTCGATCGGGGCATCGGTAAATTCTCATGCGCTCGCCGCGACCGTCTCCTCTAACGGGACGCCGCTCCCGAAAGGGCCCTCGGGTGCCGAAACGTCCGGCGCCTTTCCGGTGGCGGCGAAAGTAATCGCCTCGAATTTAAACCGAAGCGACTCGATTCCGACCAAACCTCCAAAGCTGGCCCGGAGCCTCGAACAACAAAGCCTTGAAATAAATTTCATGCGGGATGGCGGGCGCGGGGCCAACGTGAGCGTCATTACCTGACGCCTCTCCCGCGCAACCGGGAACCCTTCCGCTCGTCCGTGAGGGATTTTTTTGTCCGGCCCTTCGGGGTTACCGGCCTTGGGGTGTTGGAGGTGTGTCTATTTTTCGGTATTGCCGGGCGAGTCCGGCCGGCGGGCGGCGGCCGCCCGCTCGATGATTCCGGCCAGCATCGCCGCGCGCGGCGCCAACGAGGGAATCTCGACGTATTCCTCCACCGTATGGAGGCCTCCGCCCACGGGACCCAAGCCGTCCAGGACGGGGACGCGCATGGGCGCGAGGTAGTTGCCGTCCGAGCCCCCGCCGGTCGCCGCGTGGGAGAAAGGAACGCCCGCCTCCCGGGCGGTTTCCCGGGCGGCGTCGAGGAGGAGTTCCGTGTCCGCCGCCGGCTCCATGGCCGGCCGCCCCCCCGACTCCTCGAAGGAGAGCCGGATTTCCTTCACTTCGGGAGTTCGGATGATCTCGGCCAGTTCCCTTCGCATGGAATCCAGCGTTTCCTGTTTTTCAGCCCGTAACTCCACCGTGCAGCCGGCCTCGTTGGCCACGATGTGAGGCCGCTCTCCGCCCCGAAGGCCGGTGACGTTGATCGTCCCGCCCGGACGCGCCAGTCCGTAGATGCGGACGATCTGCCGGGCGGCCTCCTCGACGGCGCTCCGGCCCCGCTCGGGGTCGACCCCGGCGTGCGCGGCGACCCCTTCGATGGAGAGCGATCCGATAGCGCTGCCCTTCCTCGAGCTGACGAAGGAACCGTCCTCCCGCGCGGGCTCGAGTATCAGCGCCGCCGCCGCGAGCTCGCCCATCTCCTCGATCAGAGTGCGCGAGGAGGGGTTCCCCCGCTCCTCGTCCGTGTCGTAGAGGATGACGATAGTCCCAAAGTCGTCGAATCCCTCGGCGAGCAGGGCCTCCAACGCATAGACGCATGCCACCAGCCCGCTTTTCATGTCGATGACGCCGGGGCCGCGGGCGCGGTCTCCCTCAAGGGTGAAGGGCCGCTTCGCCGCCTCGCCCTTGGGAAATACGGTGTCGCAGTGTCCGATCAGAAATAGCTTGGGCCCTTCGGTGCGCTTTCCCCTGAAGCGAACCGTCAGATGGTCCCCTGTGCCGTGTGTGCCGGGGATGCGGTCCACCTCGCCGCCGATGCTCCGGTAGCGCTCCTCGAAGAAGCCGGCGACCCGGGTGGCCCCCTCTCCGGGGAAGGTGGGTGAGTCGATGGAGACGATCCGACGGAGATCCTCGATCATGTCGCCGAGGCGCGGCTCGATCCGTTCGCGAAGTTTCCTTACCCCGATCATTAGTTTCCTCCGGCGATCGTGCGAAGTTTCCTTGCCCCGATCATTTTCTATCCCCGACGATGTGGAATCGCCCATCCACCGAGTCGCCCGCCACGCAGAGATCGTAGATGCCGTCCGGCATCTCCGACCAGACTTGCCCGGCGAGCCGGAGCCGGTCCGGCGATGTGCAATGGCTGAGGTAGAGAATCCGTTTCGACCCGGCTGGAAACCGCCCGGGATAGCTTTCGGGATGCGAGGCGAGGGCCGCAAGGTGGCGCGGCTCGATGCGCTCTCCCTCCCGAAACCCTCCGATTCGGCACGAAGTCTCGAACCGGAAAACGCTGTCCGGCCCGGCGCTCCGGCCGAGGGCGCTGAGACCCAGGACGAGGAGGGAGTGGGTGACCCCCCTCGGCACGACGGGCTCGGTTTCGGCGGGCGCTTTGATGAGGCGCTTTCGCGCGCCGTCGGTCTTGACGATGAGGACGTTTCCGCCGTTCATCGCGTGAATTTCCTCGACTTGATTGGCCGGAATTCCCAGGAACATGTCTTTGGGCAGCTTTTTTTCCACCCAGACCACAGCGCCCCGTGCGGCCCACTTTTGCGCCGCCGTGTCCGCCTTCTCCCACTCCGCTTCGCTCAGCAGGAGAGAGGGGCCGCTCCAGTCCTGGAGCGACTGGAGGTTGGTCGTTCCCGTGACCAGCACGGGCACCCCCGCCTCGACGAATTCGACGACGAGGCGTTTCGTGACGGTCGCCTTGCCGCCCGCGCCCATGACGGCGGCCATGTCGCCGGGGGTGAGACGGAGAATATTCGATAGCGATGGAAGAGCGCCGGAAGCGGTATTCATCGTCAGGAGGCAGCCCGGTATATCTTCTCGATGTCCTCGAGTGAGAGTTCCCTTGGGTTGAATCCGAGGAGCCTCTGCTGGGTGGTGAACGCCGCCTCGGCCAGCTCGGGGATGACGTGGGCGGGGACATCCACTTCGCTGAGCCGGGTCGGCACGCCGCAGTCCCGGCACAGCCGCTCGACCGCCGCGACCGACCGCCCGGCCGCTTCCTCGTCCGGCAGGCCGCCGACATCCTCTCCCAGTATCCGGGCGATGCGGGCGAATTTCGCCGGGTTCGCCGGAAAGTTCACCTTCACCACGTGGGAGAACATGAGCGAATTGCTCACCCCGTGGGGAATGTGAAAGCGCGACCCCAGCGGGTAGGCCAGAGCGTGAATCGCCCCCGCTCCCGCGCTGGTCAGGCAAACGCCGCCGAAGTAGGCGCCGAGCGCCATGTTGCTGCGCGCCTCGAGATCGCTTCCGTCCTCCAAGACGCGGCGGAGGGAGCCGGCGATCAGTTCCATTCCCCTCACGCTGTAAAGCTCGCTCAGAGCGGAGGAGTTAGGGTTCACGAAGGACTCGAGGCAGTGGGTGAGCGCGTCCACGCCGGAGGCGGCGGTCACCTTCTCCGGTGTTGTCAACGTCAGCTCAGGGTCCACGATGGCCGCGTTCGGGACGATATAGGTGCTGACGATGGCGAGCTTCACGCCTTTTTCAGGCACCGAGAATATCGCGTTGGGCGTCGCCTCGGCCCCGGTTCCGCTCGTCGTCGGGATCAACGCGCAGTGAAGACCCGGCTCCTTCACCAGCTCGACCCCCAGATAGTCGCGAGGCTCGCCCGGGTTCGTGAACAGGACGGACATGGATTTGGCGAGGTCCATCGAGCTTCCCCCGCCGATCCCCACGACGAAGTCGAAGGATTCATCCCTGAAGCGCTCATAGGCCGATTCCAGATCGGCGATGGCCGGTTCGGGCGCGCACTCGCCGTAGACGGTGACATCGAGTCCGGCGGCCTTGAGCGGTTCGATGGCCCTGGCGGCGATGCCCGCGCCCAGGACGCCCTTGTCGGTAAAAACAAGAGCCTTCTTCGCGCCGGCGAACTCGGCTTCGTCGCGGACTTTTTCGACCGTTCCGGCGCCGAACCAGGTGCGGACGGGGTGGCGGATGTTGAACATAAAAGCGTACTCCTTTCAGGGAAATTATTTCAGGTCTTCAGCCTGGTTTCGGATCGTATCCGTTCGGACCAAGTCCGTTAGGGCCCGGTCCGTCCGGCTTGGAGGCCCGCCGGTTTTGCATCGGGGCCATTATCTCCGCCGGCAGGCGAGGGCGCAACGGCGGGAGCCTAGCAAGCCACACCACTCCGATACGGTGAGGAATTTCCTTGCCCTCCGGTAGACGGGGTGGCTGCGTCAGGAGGTTGGCTAGCCATCCCAGTCCGATCCGGTGAGGAGTTTCCATGCGTTCCAGTAGGCGAGTCGGCGGCGGGCGGGTGGGGTGAGGTTGTCCAGTATCACGTCGCTGTAGTTTTGATGACGGCGGACATATTGGGCGGGTTCCAGAGCTTCCAGCGAGCTTCCGCTGATGAAGTGCGCGATCCGCGATTCGAGCACCGCCCGCCATTCCTGGGAGAATCTTCCGCCCGGATCGAATAGAAGGTTCGGCCGGGGAGCGGGGAATATGTTGGGCTCGCCGGGCGGGCGCTGGGTCAGGATTAAGTACAGATTCGGGCGGCGTAGCGTGACGGCGCGCAAAAGCCCTTGGCCATAGGCCGGCAGTTTTTCGGGGCTGGGCAGGTAGCCGGTCCGGTTCCAGACGGCGGCGCTGCCCGGATAGGCGCGGAGCTGGCGCTCGAGCCAGCCGAGCCCGTCGTCCTCGGGTTCCATCTCTAGCCAGACGGCCGCGCCGATTTCGGCTGAAAGCCGGAGGATGGCCTCGAAGGCCGCTTTTTGTTTTTTAATCGCTGCTTCCCGGGCGCGCCTTTTCTTTCCGCTCAGGTTCAGGCCGGGGCCGAGGTCCATCCGGATGCGGCCGATGCCGAAGTCGCCCGCGCCGAGCTGGCGGCGGGTGGAGCGGAGTATTGCCCTGTCGGGCGAGGCCCAGGAGTCGCCGTCCGGAGAGGAGGTCAGGGGAACCAGGCGGGAGGGATGTTTTTTCACCGCTCTTTGGATCGTTTCGGGCCGGGGAGAGGTGACGGCCGCGAGCGCGACGCCGGCGCGGTCCATCGCCAGGACGAGGGCCGAGGTGTCCGCCCCGGGCGAGAGCATGACATCCATGTCGATGATGGGCAGGCGGTCCGCGTCGAGGAAGGCCTGGACGGTCTTGCGGTAGAGGGAGATGCGCCCCTCCCGGGTGGCGGGCGCCTCGGCGGGGGCCAGCTCGACCGGGCTCAGGCCGCAACCCGCCGTCAGGAGGCCGCACAAAAGAAGGGCTGCCGCCCGGAGAGCCGCCGCCCGGAGAGCCGCCGCGATAGGAGGCGGTCGACGATTCGCCATGGGCCGTTTTCCGCCTAGTCCACGATGGCGACGGCGCGGATGTGGGTCCCCGTCGCGCCGACCCATTTGAGCGGCAGTACGCTGACCGTGAACCCGTGCGCCCTCGGGATGTCGCCCAGATTGTCGAGATTCTCGATGTGCCAGTACTCGCGCTTTTGGAAAAGCCGGTGGCAGGGCCAGGGGTCCCTTCGCTCCATCATCTCCTTGATGGGCAGATCGAAGCCCGGCGCGTCGATGCCGACCACCTGCACCCCCCGGTCGATGAGCCAATCCGCGCTCTCGCCGGTCATCCCCGGATGGTCGGTCAGGTAGCGGGGCTCGTTGTTATAGTCCGAGGCCCCCGTCCACAGCAAAACAATCTCCCCGCCGGCCAGCGTGTAATTTTCCTTTGCGATCGCCGCCTCGAGATCGGCGTCCGTGATCGGCTCGCCGGGTTTCAGGTGCCGCAGGTCGAGCCTCAGGCCGGGGCCGTAGCATTTCTCGATGGGAATGGCCTCGGAGGGCGAGTCGTTCCGCCCGCCGTGGCTCCGCGCGTCGATGTGGGTGCCGCAGTGCTCGCTGAAGATGCAGACGCTGTGGGCGAAAAGCTCGGGAAACCCCATCTTGTCCGTCCCGATCCGCTTGGCCGACTCGAACGTCGTCTCCACCGTTTTGATCAGCGGCTGCATCGTGCCCGGGTAGTACTGCATCGATTGATGAACGGGCATGGAAAGATCGATAAGGGTGGCCATCGGTGAATCTCCTGTTTCGGGAATCGATTTGCCCGCGGGGTGTTTACCCGGGGGGTGTTTACCCGGGGGGCGGCTGCCCGAGGGGTGGCTATCCGAGGGTAGCCTAGATGATCCCCGGTGCGTATCTCACGAAATCCCACCACCAGATCTCGCGGAAGAGGTCTTCGAGCTTGCCGAGCATCTCGGCGCTGCGCTCGGTGCCGGCGGAGGCTTCCTTCCAGGCGTCTCCCCCGAGGATGTCGGGAGAGGACATCTCGAGGAAGGCGAGGAAGGCCTGCTGGCCGTCCTGTTTTCCCTGCATCTTCGTCTCGGCGGTCTTGATGTCCGAGACCTTCTCCGCCCGGCGGAACAGCCGCGCCCGCAGCACGGGCTCGAGGGCGCAGAGGCGGGGGAAGTGCTCCTCCTCGTACCAGGCGATGAGATCTTCTTCGGCCCCCTCGGCCGGGTCGGACCGGACGGTGTAGATGTAGGGCGCCTCGGCCCGGGGCCGCTCTCCACAGGAGACCGCGAGCTCGTAGACGCCGCGCCGGGCGTCCCGGATGACGCCCATGGATTTCCGGGTCCAGGGGGTCGGGTTGTTGCGCGATTCGAGATAGTAGGGGCTGTCGAAGGTGGCCAGATCGATTCCCTCGAAGACGGTGAGGCGTTTGTGGCGGCCCCCCCTCCCGCCCTCGCTGTTATAGCGGCGGCAGGCGATGTAGCCCGGCCCCTCGAGGCGCTCGGCCGTGTGCTCGAGGTTGTGCCACTTGCGGATATCGTCCTCGCTCTCTTTCGGTATGTTGGACCAGACGGCGGTGATGGCCCCGGCTTCGGGCAGGCTCATTGAATTCCCCCTTGGACGGTTATGGACCCAGGATTTCGATTAAATTTCCCTCGGGGTCGCGCATGAACACCATTTGCATCTCGGGCGTCCGGCGGATGGGCTTGCTCAGGAAATCGACGCCCTTCGCCCGCCATTCCTCGTAGGTGGACGCCATGTCCTTCACCCACATCGTGATGTAGCGAAAGCCCGACTGCCCGTCCGCCCCGGCGGGTCCCGCGGGCGGCGCGTCCGGAAAGTGAACGAGCTTCAGGTTCACGTCGCCGAATTCCATGTATTGAATGTCGAAAGCCCCCCCGGCGACCCCGCCCTCGCGGGCCGTCTCCGCGTCCACCGGTATCTGCCGGGTCGGGGTCATCCCGAGCTTGTCCCGGTAAAATTCGAGAGCCTTTTCAAAATCACGCACTACGAGCCCGATGTCCAGAACGGGCCGCGACAGCTCCACCATGACGTTTCCTCCCTAATCCTTGATATTCGCGAGCCATTTGGCGTATTCGACCGCCGGGGCGGTATTGTGCTCGCGCCAGATGGTCATCTTCTCGGCCTCGATCGAGCCCTCGGCGTGGATGGCGAGGACGGCCTGATAGCCGGCGAAGTCTGTAGCCGTGATCTCGGCGATGAGGTTCATCAGCCGCAGGCGGTCCCCGGCGGAGACCCCCCCGGCGGCGCCCAAGTATTTCTCGACCAGCTCGCCCAGGCGCGGGTCGTTCAAATCTTCCTCGGTCGGCCCGGTGACGAGGAGGCCGCCCGCGATGTCCTGCACCCAGGCGAGGGCCTGGTGATAGCCGGTGGCGAAGTGGAGCTTGGCGATGTTCACCGTTTCGACGTCGGGGACGGCGACGCCGTCCACCATCCGGCACTCCCGCGCCGCCTCGCTGGTCATCCCCCGGAGTATCCGGGCGTAGCTGATGAGCTTGGCCAGCTTGTCGCGCACATGGTTCGCCCGGAGGATGCCGTTGTACTCGGCCATCAGGTACGAGGCGCCAACGAAAAGATCGACCAGCGGGAGCTTGTAGCTCACCGCCGTGAAGCGGTGATACTCGACGAAGGTTTTTGCAAGAGGCCCGGCCATCCCCGTCTCGCCGTTCATGAACACCCGCTCCCAGGGCACCTTCACATCCTCGAAGATGGTGAGCGTCTCCATCATCTTGTGTTTCGAGGCGATGGGGTGCTCGAACTCGTTTCCGCTCCTGCCGTAGCCCGAGCAGATCATGGTGAGCCCCGGCGCGTTCGCCGGCACCGCGCAGGCGACGGCGTAGCCCTCGTCGCCCTCGCCCATGTTCCGGGTGGGCAGAACGATGATCTCGTGCGCGTTCGTCGATACCGAGGTGTGCACCTTCGCCCCGCGCAGGACGATGCCCTCGGCGTCCTGGGAGACGACGCGGACATAATAATCCGGGTGGACCTGATCGGAGGGCCCCTTGCCCCGGTCGCCTTTTACGTCGGTCTGGGCGACCGCGATGGCGAGGTCGTTATCGCGGCAGTGCTCATAGAATTTTTTCACGCGCGGGAGATAATCGGTGCCCGTCTCGCGGTCCATGTAGGCGGCGATGAGGTGGAGGGCGAAAAGGGCGTCGGTCCCGATCTCCTTGATGAGCACGACGAGCGTTCCGCCCAGGGCGGTGGCACGCTCTATCAGGGCGCTGCGCTTCAGGAGGTCTTCGGCGTTTTCGGGGATGTGGTAGTACCGCGAAAAAGGCCCCACCGGGCCGTCCACGACGGCCAGTTCGCGGTCAGCGCCCCCGTGCGCCATTTCGTAGTCGATGGCGGCGTGATCGACGGCGAGTCCGATTGTCGGGTGCGCCGTAACGTCCTCGACCGGCTCTCCCCGGTAGAAAACCCGCCGCCCGTCCCTCAGGCTCGCCTTGTACTCCTCCGGGCTCATCAGGGGCATGGTCCGCTCTCCTCGATTCAGTTGATTGGGTGCTCTTAGAATAGCGGCTATCGGCCCCGGCGGGAAGCGGGGGAGGGGCCAGAGCCGGAGCCGGGGGCCGGCGCCAGGGCGCTGAGCTTGACCGGGGGGTGATCGAAGCGGCGCGGTCGCAAAAAAAGGCCTCCCTCCCGGAAGGCCCCTTTTTATGTTCGCTTGTTCGGAATTAGGCTTCGAACCTACCCATTGAATCTACGTCTCGAATCTACCCCTCGGCGGCGAGCTCGGCTAGGCGGCCCTGCTTGTCGAGGTTTTGAAGCTGGGGGAACCCGCCGATCGCCTCTCCGTTGATGATGATCTGGGGGGCCGACCTTCCGCCCGTGCGCTCCCTCATCGCGTCCCACTCGGGGGTATGGCCGAAGACAAGGTGCTCTTTGTAATCGAGCCCCCGTTTTTTAAGCAGGGTTTTCGCGGCCATGCAAAAGGTGCAGGGCTCGGTGGTATAGACTTCGATCTCAGCCGCCATTGCATGTCTCCCAGGAAATGACTGGTAGCCCGATGGGGCGTGTTTTCTAGTTCTCAGAATCCTGTTCGCGGTTTCTGGTTCCCGAATCTTGAATCCCGGTTCGCGGGTTGGAAAGCTACCAAAAAAGAGGGGCCCCCGTCATCCCCGCTCCTCTTCCCGGCGGGTGGCCCGGTGGGCGGGAAGGTGGGCGAGTGGTGGAGGCCTAAGTGACTGAATTTCTCGGGCTTTCAAGACCCCCCGATTCCCCCGAAAAATATGGCGATTCCCGGTGAAAAAAATATTGACTTGCCCTCGGAATGGGGGTAAAAGATCGCCCCTGGCGTTTAGTAAAGAATGTTTTGTATGAGTGGTTTACTAAACTTCCGTCTCGTTCGAAGGGAGTGTCTCTTGGGCGCCGCCAGAAACAGCAAAACGCGGAAAAACGGTGTGCCGGGCGCCGGCGCTAATGGCGGCGCTCGAGGCGACAGCCCGAACGGCGGAGCGGGCGGCGGCGAAATCTGGCAGGTCGGGGAGCGCATCCGGGACCTGCGAATGTCCTACCGGCTGACCCAGGAGGAGCTCGCTCACCGCTCAAGCCTCACGAAGGGATTCATCAGCCAGCTCGAGCGGGACCTGAGTTCGCCCTCGCTCGAGAGCCTGGTGGGGATCCTGCGGGCGCTGGACACCGATATCGTCACCTTCTTCAAGGATCAGGAAGAAGAGGGTTTCGTCTTCGGGGAGGAAGACGCCGTTAACACCGACACCTACCCCGAGGTGGCCGAGTTCCGGCTGCTGGTTCCGGGCGGGGCCAACTGCGACATGGAGCCGGCCCTCGTCACCCTCGCGCCGGGGCAGGAGATCACGGAAAAATCCCACGCCGGCGAGGAGTTCGGCTACGTCCTTCAGGGACAAGTGCAAGTGACCTACGGGGAGCGCCGGATGACCGCGCGGCGCGGGCAGTGTTTCTACTTTGTCGCCGACCGGGGGCACAAGCTGGCAAACCCGTTTTCAAGGCGGGCGAAGGTTCTTTGGGTTTCATCCCCGCCGGGTTTCTAGTTGAGGGCGGGACA
>NYYB01000077.1 GCA_002685755.1 Nitrospinota bacterium | reverse complement strand
CCCCCTCTGCCGGCGTTTCGAGGATGACGCCCCCGAAGCTGCTCGAGTGGCCGTTTCCATAAACGAAACGCACGGATTTGGATTGATCGCAGCCATGAATCTCGGATAGCTCGGAGTAGTTGGTTTCGCTCGGTTCGCGGTTATCGGGGAAGGGGAGTTCGACCTCCCCGCAGGCGGGACAGATGAACGTGATTTCTCCATTATCGGCCATGGTAAAATCCAGATACTGAAAGGAAAAATGTCCGGAGAGCTGAGACGCTAAATCGCTAGTGTCCGGCCATACATTCTAAAACCGGGAAATCCTGCCAGAGGAAGTTGCGGGGCGCAAGGTGGCGGACCGGCTCTCGCGCTTTGACCGAACAGGAATAAAGCAGCCGGACAAGAATAAAGGACCGAATCCGAATGTCAGATTTATTCGAATTACCGCGAGAGCGCTCCTCGAAAACCCGCCGGGCCATTGCCGTTGGCGGGTTGATTGTATTGTGGCTGGCTCTTTTCGTGGACGTGGTTCAATGGCTTGTCCGCCTGAACGGCGGATTCTCGGCCAAGGTAAACTTCCTGAGCCACCTTTGGCCCTATTTTTTGTTCGGCGGGGCCCTGGCCGGCCTGGCCGCCCGGGGGATGCCCAATATTCTAAGGTCGATCCCGACGGTATGGCTTTTGGTGTCGCTGGTGTTTCTCCTCGGAAAGCAGATGGTCCCCAAGGTATCGCTTCTTCCTCCCCTGGAGGCGACCCTGCGCGTGATGACGCTGAACCTGGGGAACGCCCAGGGGTCGCGCCCCCGGGCAGTGTCATATCTTCGGCAAAGAAGAAATGTGGATATCCTGTTTCTTCAGGAAGTTCACACCGGCCCGGGATTCCGGGACCGGAAATCGCTGGAAGCCGCCCTTGGTGGCCGGCTCCGGCACATGGCGTGGTTTCCGGCCGCCCCCGATAAAAAACATGTCCTTGGCTTGGGGGTCCTGAGCCGCTATCCCTTGCAGGAGATTCGCCCGCTGAAACTTCCGGCGGGAGAAGCGGCGGGCAAATGCAGCGAGTTGGCCGCTCTGACGGCCAAGGTGCGGGTGCGGAATCGCCTGGTGAGACTGGCGACAGCGCATTTATGTCCTCCCGCGCTACCCTGGATGGACGATTGGGGCGATTCGACGGGAATTACCTACCGGTCGATTTCCGGGTGGTGGAGTGGGATGCGTGTGTTCGAGTACACGAGGCGGTCCCAACTCGATTTTCTTAGCACGCTGGCGGAGGGTGGGGTGGAGCCGCTTATTTTGGGAGGCGATTTGAGCACCACGCCCTACAGCCTGGACCTTCGCCGTTTCAATGGTGTTTTGCGGAGCGCATTCGCCGAAAGGGGAATGGGTTTCGGTTTCACCTATTCGCTCGGATTTCTGGGCGCCCGGATCGATCATATTTTTTCCTCGGCCGGCCTCTCGGCGCGAAGCGCCTCGGTCGCCGATGTGGATATCTCGGATCACAATCCCGTCGAGGCGGTTTTCGAGGTGTTGCCCACCGCCAAGGGGAAAAATTGAGCCGGCCCCGTTGTCTGTCGGCCTTGATTGTTATTGCGGCGTTGTTCGCCGCTTGTGACGGGAGTGCAGCCCCCCGTCTGCCGCGCGAAATCAAGGGCGCCGACGGAGCGCCCATGACGCTTGTCCCCAAGGGGGAGTTCGTCATGGGCTCGCCGCTTGGCACCTATATTTTCGGCGACAACGAAGCCCCCCGGCGCCGCGTTAAACTTGAGGCTTTCTACATCGACAAGTTCGAGGTGACGAACGCCCGCTTCCGGAAACATCTCACGCCTAATGAGGACTATCCGGGCTCCTTTACGAGCGACGATTAGCCTGTCGTGGGCGTCTCCTGGTTTCAGGCGAGGGAGTATTGCGGCCGGGTGAAAAAACGTCTGCCCACCAAGGCCGAATGGGAAAAAGCCGCCCGGGGCACCGACGGGCGCTCCTACCCCTGGGGGAACCAGCCTGCCACCTGCCGGTTGGCCATCATGGGCGAGACTGTTCCCTCCTGTAGTCGAGGCTACACAACCTGGAAAGTGGGCAGCCGCCCGCTCGGCGCGAGTCCCTACGGCGCGATGGACATGGCGGGCAACGTGATGGAATGGGTGGCGGACTGGTATTCGGGCGGCTACTACGGCGAGGCGCATCCAAAAAACCCGAAGGGGCCCAAGGCGGGCAAGCTCCGCGTGTTGCGCGGCGGGGCGTGGTTCAACAGCAAGGTGCTCTTGCGCGCCGCTTTTCGGACGGGATTCGCGCCCGGCGACTCCAACCACGGCATCGGCTTTCGCTGCGCCAAAACCGCCTCAAAGGGGTTTGTCGAGGCACCCGGGAGGCATGCGAGGATGGCGAGGCGTCCCTTAGGGGGACGCCATCCCTAGGCCGGGTCCTTGGCTCTCTCGCGCCACAGTTTGACGAGGATTCGGGTCTTGAAGGCGGCAAATTTTTTATATTTTTGAAAGCCGGCGAGAGCCAGCGTCTCCGCTACGATCAGCGCCACCCACCACCAGGGCGTCCACCGGGCGAGCGCGAACAGCGCGAAAATCCCCGCCGTCGCGATGAGGTAGCTCCGGACAAGCCCGGCGTCTTCTCCGGGTTCGTATTTTCGGGCGAGGTGGGCGAGAAAACCTTTTTCGCGATCGGTCAGCCCCTGGGCCGAATCATTTTTGCCGGATTCCACGGTACTCTCCTTGTCTGAAATTACGCGGAAGGCTCGAGGCGAAGGTTTCCCGGCGGCCTCAGCGTCCCTTCCACTCGGGCCGGCGCTTTTCGAGAAAAGCCCGGATACCCTCGGCCTTGTCCTCGGTTTCGCATAGGGCTCCCTGGGCGAATTTCTCCATCGCCAGCCCGGCGGCGAGACTACCCTCCATGCCGAAGTGAACCATCGCCTTCATGAACCGGGGAACAAAAGGCGCGAAAGCGGCGAGATGATCCGCCATGCGTCTGACCTCGGGAATCAGCTCCTCCGGTTCGACCAGCCGGGTGATGAGGCCGATCCGGAGGGCGTGCCCGGCGTCGATGGTCTCGCCCATCAGGAGCATCTCCATCCCCCAGCCGCGCCCGACGATGCGCGGCAGGCGCTGGGTTGCCCCGCCGCCCGGTATGATGCCGAGCTTTCCCTCGGGTGTGGCGAATTTCGCCGCCGTCGAAGCCACGCGCAAATCGCAGCCCAAGGCCACTTCGAGCCCTCCGCCCATGCAGTAGCCGTTGATCGCGGCGATGGTCGGTTTGGGCGTTTTCTCTAGGCGATCCGCCACGCCTTGCACAAGCGGTTCGAGTGCCTTTTTCAGGCCGCGCTGCTCGACCTCCTCGAGATCGGATCCCGACGCGAACGCTTTTTTGCCCGCCCCGGTAATAGCGATCACGCGGACGGTGTCATCCTCCTCCGCCTCCCCTATGGCGGCGTGCAAATCGTTCAGGGTGCCGAGCGAGATGGCGTTGTGGCGCTCCACCCGGTTAATGGTGATGAGCGCCAGCGGGCCCTCCACTTCGTAGAGCAGATTTTCGTATGGCATCATGAAACCTCATCGGTTTAATCGTGTCGACGATTTCCGGACAGCCTACCGCCTTCTATTCTAGGCGCCAACGGCCCGCCCGCAAAGGAAAGAAGTGTAAGTGCGGGCCGTTCTCCGCTCATCCGGCGGCCCTTGCCGCCCTCCGGCGCGCCGCGATGAGGTTGAGCGTCTCGACTCCGGCGGAAAAAGCGATGGCGAAGTAAAGGTATCCGCGCGGGATGTGAAAGTGCATCCCGTCGGCGACGAGCGCAACGCCCACGAGGAGCAGGAAACTCAGCGCGAGCATCTTGGCCGTCGGGTGGCGTTCGATGAAAGCGCTCACCGGTTCCGAGGCGAGCATCATGATCGCTATCGCGATCGTCACCGCCGCGATCATCACCGGCAGATGCTCGGCCATTCCCACGGCCGTGATCACGGAATCGAGCGAAAACACCGCATCGAGAACAATGATCTGCGCGATGACCGCCCCGAATCTTTCCGCGCCGCCCGCGCCTTTATCGTCCTTCCCGGTATCGACGGAATGGTGAATCTCGCGGGTGCCCTTCCCCAGGAGAAACAACCCGCCCGCGAGGAGGAGCGCGTCCCGCCAGGAGAGCGCGAAGCCGAACACCTCGGCGATGGGGGCCCTGAGCCCGACGATCCAGGCAATCCCTGCGAGCAAGACTATCCGTATGGCGAGGGCCGCGGTGAGGCCGAGCCTGCGCGCCCGCTCGCCCTGCGCCGGCGGCAGGCTCGCCGAAATAATCGAAATGAAGATCACGTTGTCGATGCCGAGAACGATTTCGAGCGCGGTGAGGGCTAACAGGCTCGCCCATATCTGGGGGTCGAGAATCCATTCCATTTTCTACGGTCTCCTGGCTGAGTCCGAGAGTTAGCTCTCTTTCACGATGCGGTTGGAGAGGACGCCGATTCCCTCGATTTCGAGATCGAGGACATCCCCCGGCTGGATCCACTTGTCGAGGTCGGCGCCGCAGCCAGTGCCCACGGTGCCCGAGCCGATGAGCTCGCCGGGGAGGAGTTCCTCCTCCATCGAAAGATGCTCGAGCACGCGGCCCCAACTGAAATGCATGTCTCCGGCGTTGCCCCGGCTCCACTCCTCGCCGTTGACCCGGGCAGTCATCATGGCGTCGGTGTGATCGAACTCATCGCGCGTCACGACGCAGGGGCCGATGGCGGTGCCGAAATCCTTTCCTTTGTGCGGGCCGAGCCAGAGGGACATTTCTTTCATCTGGATGTCGCGGGCGCTGAAGTCGTTCATCACCGTGAATCCGAAAATGTGGTCCAGCCCCTCCGCCTCGGGGATATCCTTGCCGCGTTTTCCGATGAAGATGGCGATTTCGAGTTCGTAGTCGAGTTTTTCGGTGTAGTGGGGCCACTTGAGGTCCTCGCCGGGACCGATGATTGTGAGGCGGTTTCCCTTGTAGGAGCTGGGCATTTCATACCAGAGGGGATCTACTGTCGTGTTCCGGCGGCGGGCGCCGGCCTGCTTGTGCCCCTCGAAGGTGAGGCAGTCCCTGAAGGCCACCGGCCGGGGGACGGGCGCCAGCAGGCTGACCTCTGAGAGACTGTAGGCCAGCTTTTCGCCTTCCGGGCCCTCCGAGCCCGGGCCCTGGGCCTCCAGGTAGGCCAGGGCGTTCTTGGCGGCCTCCAGAGAGGGTCCCCCGCCCGCCGCGAACTCGCAGATATCCTGCGGTATCCGGAAATCGGCATATTCCCGGTAGCGGGGCTCCCCGCCCCCGGCCTGGAGCCGGGCCGAACCGGCATGAGCCAGATCAACGGCCATTTCCTCGCCCCCGGAGTTCCAGAGCGCCCCTAGCCGTCTGATTTTCCCTGCCGGGGTAGCCACATCGAACGTAATGAATTTCATCGATTTCCTCCGAAATGTAGGTGCCGCGAGGCCCCAAGGGAGCCTAGCGGGAGGCGCCGGCCCGCGAGGGCGGCAGCCAGACGATATGGGAATAAATGAAGTCTCAAGCTTACCATTTTGAGCGACGGAGAGTCCCTCGCCGGGAGGTTTCGGTCCGGCATCTCATTGTCGAGAGCGCAAGGGCTTGTTTTCAAATCGCTCTTCGGGCCAGCGGAATGGCGATTATCAAGGACCAATTCGGGCTTGACTTCCCAAGGGCCTGCGGTTAGCTTTAGGCGTTTTTTGAGGCAAAGCTATCCAGGGGAAGCCCCTGGGCGGAATAATCAAACTCTTCGTTTATCAAGCTTCTGCATAGTGTAGAAAGCGCTTCGCGAAGTCGGGGCCGGTTGCGGTTCCTTGCTCGGCGAAGGCGGAAGGATTCAAAGAATCTCATGATGGCTGGAAAGAGTATCCGGCGGGCGCTTTGGGCCGCTGTTTTTATGTTCGCCGCTTTTCTGATTTCTATGTCGGTTCCAGAAGTGTCCTGGGCCGCTGCGGCGCATGGTACCGTTGGCGGCTTCAGGGGGTGGCTGGCCGGATTCAATTTCGGAAGCGGCGCCCTTGTCCTCAACCCGGTTGTCATTCTGATCCAGTGGGCTAACTTCATAATTATCCTGATTGTCCTGAATAAACTCCTCTACAAACCCCTCTGGCGGGTCATCGACGAGAGAAACGGCAAGATTGAAGACGATTTGGCCTCCTCCGAGCGGGACCGAAGCGAGACCCAGGGTTATATCACCCAGTACGAGGATTCCCTTGCTGAAATTCAGCACGAAAACACCGAGGCGATGGTTGCTCTTCAGCAGGAAATTAACGATGCGGGCCGAAAAATGATCGACGAGATCCGCGAGAAAACATCGAAAGAGATCGAGGAGGCGCGCGCCTCGATTTCATCGCAGGCGAAAACCGCGCTTTCCGAGCTCGAAGGGGAAGCCGGGAAATTCGCCGCTCAGATTGCCAATCGCCTCGCCGGTCGGGCGGTTGCCTGAGGATATGCTGATGAACAGAAAATTCTTTTTCGCGTCGGGCCTGATGGTGGCCGCCGCTGCCTTTTTTCTTCTTCCCGGGTGGGCTTTTGGCGCGGAAGCGGGAGAGGTTCACCACAAAGAGTTCAGCCTGGTCGAAGAAGGCTTCAAGTTCTTAAATACGCTGATCGTTGTTTTCATCCTTTACAAGGTAGCCGCGAAGCCGGTGGTCAATTTCTTCAAGGACCGCCGCGAGGGAATCCGCCAGGCCCTTGCCGACGCTGAAGCGGCCCGGGCCGAGGCCGAGGCTGAGCTTGAGGAGCAGCGCTCTAAGGTGGCCGACCTCGAATCGGAGCTTTCCAGGTTCCGCGAGACCGGCGAGCGAGAGCGCGCCGCCATTCGCACCCGTATGGAGGCGGACCAAAAGGCCCAGGCCGACCGCCTTCTGGAGCAGACCCGAGGCGCCATCGAACTCGAAACCTCAAAGGCGAAAGCGGAGCTTCAGGCCAGCGCCGCCGAGCTGGCCATGGGTTTGGCCGAAGAGATGCTCAAGAAAAACATCGGCCCCGAGGATCAGGATCGATTTGTATCCGAATATCTTGTCAAACTCGGCGAGGAAACGGGAGGTGAGTCGTGATCGGAGGCGAAGCGGCCCGCCGGTACGCCAAGGCATTGGTTGATATCGCAGAGAAAGGCGGAGTTCTCGACGAGACGGGGGCCGCGCTGGCCGAACTGGCCGAGGTGCTGGAAAACCCGGAGTTGCGGAAGGTTCTCATAAACCCGCGCTTTTCCCGGCAGGTCAGAAGCGGGATTATCGGGAGTATCGTCGATTCCTCGGGCGCGGGCGAGTTGGTTCGGAAATTCGCACTGCTCGTCACCGAGAAGGATCGCATCGCCGAATTTCCGGCCATCGCCGAGAGCTATCAGGCGCTGGCCGACGTGATGAAGGGCCGGGTGCGCGCCCAGGTCAGCACCGCTTTCGATCTATCGGACTTCGCCCAGGCCGAGCTTCTCCGGAAGCTCTCCGAAGTGAGCGGAAAAGAGGTGCTCCTCGAAGTGGAAAAAGACGAATCGCTCATCGGCGGGCTGGTCTGCCGCATGGGCGGCGTGGTGATGGACGGCAGCATTCGGAATCAGCTCAAAAATTTACGCGAGAGCATGACCACGAACTAACTTTCGCTTTCACTGAACAGCCGAGAGGACGAGATGCAAATTCGCGCCGAAGAAATCAGTCAGATTATTCAAAAGCAAATCGAGGGATTCGACTCGTCGGTCGAACTGGCCGAAACGGGAACGGTCATCTCCGTGGGTGACGGAATCGCCCGTGTTTACGGCCTTGAAAAATGCATGGCCGGCGAGCTGATAGAATTTCCGGGTGATCTCTTCGGGATGGCGCTCAACCTGGAGACAGACAACGTCGGTACCGTGCTTTTAGGCGACGATCGCCATATCAAGGAGGGCGACGAGGTCCGCCGAACGGGCAGGATCGTACAGGTGCCCACCGGGAAGGCGCTGGCGGGCCGGGTCGTAAACCCCCTGGGGCAGCCCATCGACGGGAAGGGTCCAATCGAAACCGACACGACCGCGAACATCGATATCGTCGCCCCCGGCGTGATTGAAAGAAAATCCGTGACCGAACCCCTTCAGACGGGTATCAAGGCGATCGACGGGATGATCCCCATCGGCCGGGGCCAGCGGGAGCTCATCATCGGCGACCGGCAGACCGGAAAAACGGCCATCGCCATCGACACCATCATCAATCAAAAAGAAACCGATGTTTATTGTATCTATGTCTGCATCGGACAGAAACGCTCCACGCTCGCCCAGGTGGTGGCCGCTCTCGAGGAAAACGGCGCGATGGACAAAAGCATTATTGTCGCCGCGACGGCCTCGGACCCGGCTCCGCTTCAGTACATCGCGCCTTTCTCGGGCGCCGCGATGGGCGAATATTTCCGCGACAACGGGATGCACGCGCTCATCATCTACGACGATCTTTCCAAGCAGGCGGTGGCTTACCGGCAGCTTTCCTTGATGCTTCGCCGCCCGCCGGGCCGCGAGGCCTATCCGGGCGATGTGTTCTATCTTCACTCCCGGCTTCTCGAGCGTGCAGCGAAAATGAGCGACGAGCTGGGCGGTGGTTCGCTGACGGCGCTTCCGATTATCGAAACCCAGGCCGGTGACGTTTCGGCCTATATTCCGACCAACGTGATTTCAATCACCGACGGGCAGATTTATCTCGAGGCGGGCCTGTTCTACTCCGGCATCCGGCCGGCGGTGAACGTGGGCCTCTCGGTTTCCCGCGTCGGCGGGGCCGCCCAGAACAAGGCGATGAAAAAAGTCGCCGGAACCCTTCGGCTCGACCTGGCGCAATACCGCGAGATGGCGGCCTTCGCCCAGTTCGGCTCCGAGCTCGACGCAGCCACCCAGGCACAGCTCAGCCGCGGCGCCCGGCTGACCGAGCTGCTCAAGCAGCCCCAGTACCAGCCGGTTCCCGTGGAAAAACAGATTATGTCGATTTACCTGGGGACCAGCGGCGGCCTCGATAGCGTCGAGATCGCGGATGTCCAGAAGACCGAGGCGGACTTCCAGACCTTCATGGAGTCGCGCCACCCGGAGGTGGGGGCCGATCTCGCCGAGAAGAAGGAATTGACCGACGATATCGTCGGGCGGCTGGATGCCGCGATTGAGGAATTCAAAAAGACGCTTGCCGCTGCCGAGGCGGCTCCGGCGGCCGCTTCGTAGCCGCCCGCAACGGATAGAGAAAGATGCCTTCGACAAGAGATTATAAAAACCGGATTCGCAGCGTAAAGAACACGCAGCAGATCACCCGCGCGATGAAGCTGGTGGCGGCCTCTAAGGTGCGCCGCGCCCAGGAGCGCATTGAGAGCGCCCGGCCCTATAGCGAGAAGATGGAGGAGTTGGTCCACTCCCTCGCCCAACGCGTCGAGGGCGAGCCCCATCCGCTCCTCCGCGACACAATGAAGTCCGACAGGGCGCTCTTGCTTGTGATTTCATCGGACAAGGGCCTTTGCGGAAGCTATAACACCAACATCAACCGCCAGGCGCTTCAGTTAATCCGCAAGCGCGAGGAAGAGGGAAAAGAGACGGAGCTCGTCGTTGTCGGCCGGAAGGTATGCACGTTTCTGAGCATCCGGGGCTTTTCTTTCAAAGAAGAGTTTCAGGAAGTTTACGGCAAAATCGATTTTTCGCTGGCCCAGACCATTTCCGACATTTTGATGAAGGCCTTCCTCGAGGAGGATTTCGATGAAATTCATATCCTCACGACGGAGTTTGTCTCGATCCTGACCCAGAACGCCGGACTCATGCGGTTGTTGCCTCTCGCCCCAGCTGCCCCGGACGCCGTGGACCCCGTTGGCGAACCGGTTTCTGTGGATTATATCTACGAGCCGTCCATGGAAAGAGTGTTGGAAACCATATTGCCCCAGCATATCACGGTCCAGGTCTTCCGCGCCCTGCTCGACGCCGAGGCGAGCGAGTTCGGATCGCGGATGACGGCGATGGATAGCGCCACGCGAAACGCGGAAGAAATGATTGATTCGCTTACTTTGAAAATGAACCGGGCCCGGCAGGCTTCCATCACCAAGGAGCTGCTCGAGGTCGTCGCCGGAGCGGACGCGCTGTCCGGCTAGGGAGTCGATGATGAACGAAGGTGTAATTACGCAGATTATTGGACCCGTTATCGATGTGGAATTCGAGGTCGGGAATCTTCCCGAGTTGAGAAATGCCCTGGTCATCAAGAAAGACCCCAGCCAGGTCAAAGAGGGAGACCGCGACGAGGTGATGGTCGAGGTGGCGCTTCACCTGGGCGAATCCACCGTGCGCACCGTTTCGATGGAGCCGACCGAGGGGCTGATTCGCGGTCTCACCGCGGCCGACACCGGCGCCCCGATTATGGTTCCGGTCGGCAAGGAGGTCCTCGGGCGCATCCTGAACGTTATCGGCGAACCGGTGGACGGAAAAGGCCCGGTTCAAACCGAGCTCCGGAGTCCGATTCACAGGCCGGCCCCGACCCTCGAGGAGCAGAGCACTTCGACCGAGATGCTCGAGACGGGCCTCAAGGTCGTGGACCTACTCGAGCCTTATACGAAGGGCGGAAAGACGGGCCTTTTCGGCGGTGCGGGCGTGGGCAAGACCGTTCTCATCATGGAACTCATCCACAACATCTCCAAGGAGCACGCGGGCACGAGCGTGTTCTCCGGCGTAGGAGAGCGGACCCGCGAGGGGAACGATCTCTATGCCGAGATGGAAGAGTCCGGCGTTCTCAGCAGCGTGGGGCTGATTTACGGCCAGATGACGGAGCCACCCGGCGCGCGCCTTCGGGTGGGCCTGACCGGCCTCACCGTCGCCGAGTATTTCCGCGACGTTGAGGGCCAGGACGTGCTCCTCTTCATCGACAATATCTTCCGCTTCACTCAGGCGGGCTCGGAAGTTTCCGCCCTTCTGGGCCGCATGCCCAGCGCCGTGGGATACCAGCCGAACCTGGCGACCGAGATGGGAGACCTGCAGGAGCGGATCACTTCCACCAGCAAAGGGTCTATTACTTCCGTTCAGGCCATCTACGTTCCGGCGGACGACCTGACCGACCCGGCTCCGGCCACAGCGTTCGCCCATCTGGACGCCACGACGGTTCTCTCGCGGCAGATCGCCGAGCTGGGCATCTACCCCGCGGTTGACCCTCTCGACTCGACCAGCCGGATTCTCGACCCGCGCATCATCGGCGAGAAGCACTACGAGGTCGCCCGCGGGGTGCAACTCGTCCTTCAGCGCTACAAAGAACTTCAGGACATCATCGCCATTCTGGGCATGGACGAGCTGTCCGAGGAAGACAAGGTGGCGGTGACCCGCGCCCGGAAGATTCAGCGTTTCCTGAGCCAGCCTTTCCATGTCGCCGAGCAGTTTACCGGCACACCGGGCGTTTATGTTCCGCTCGAGGAATCGATCGAAGGATTTAAAGAGGTCGTCGACGGAAACGTGGACCATCTTCCCGAACAGGCGTTCTATATGGTCGGAAATCTCGAATCCGCCAAAAAGAAGGCCGAAACGCTGGGAGCCACTGTCTAGCCATGGCAAACGGCAAGATCAAACTCGAGGTGGTCACGCCCGTGAAGCGGCTCGTCTCCGCTGAGGTGGATGAAATTACCGGGCCCGGATCGTGGGGCGAGTTCGGAATTTTGCCAAATCACACCCCCTATCTTGTCCAACTCGACGTTGGAGCGCTCTCCTACCGGAAGAGCAGCGGCCGCTATTTCGTTTCCGTCAGCGGCGGCTACGCCGAGGTCGGGCCGCACGAGGTGACGATCCTGGCCGAGTCGGCGGAGCTGGCCGAGGAAATCGACGTTAATCGCGCCAAGGGCGCCCGTGAACGGGCGCTCGGCCGCCTTTCCGGAAAGGGCGCTGACGAGCCTTTTAACTTTGATCGCGCCGAAGCCTCTCTCAAGCGGGCGATCAGCCGGATATCTGTTGCCAATCGTAGCGGACTCGAATAAGCGCCTCTACCCGCTGTCCGTAATCCCCGCCGCCGGGGCGGGGGTCGAAAATTTCCGAAATAGCCTTATAATTCTCCGTCAGTGAATTGCCACTTTTGTCGCCACTTTTCGGGTGGCGCGCACAAAGAGGTATGGTGATGATAATCCGCCTGAACATTCTTTCGCTTGTTTTCGTGGCCGCGCTTCCGGGGGCGGTTTATTCCGCCGGCGACCCCGCCCCGCCCGAGACGCTCGCGATTTCGGCCTACGAGCAGGGCCGCGAGCAGGCAAGGTCCGAAAACTGGGATCGCGCCGCCGCTCTTTTTCAAAGCGTCGTGGAAAAGGACGGACAGGACTACAGGGCGCTGAATATGCTCGGTTACTCGCTGCGCCAGATTGGCCGCCTGGCGGATTCTCTAGCGGCCTACGACCGCGCCCTGTCGATCAAGCCCGATTACGCCCCGGCGCTCGAATACCGAGGCGTCACCCTTCTCAAGTCGGGCAACCGCCGCGCGGCTCTCGCCGATTACCGGGCGCTCGTTCGCCTCGGCTCTCCGCTGGCCGCCGATCTGAAGGAGGCCCTCGACCGGGCGGCGAAGAACTAGCTCCCCCACGGAGCTTGGAGGTCTTGGAGCGCTTGGGACGATCACGCGGGGGCTGGGCGATAAAAGCCGGCCAGTAATCTGGGACTGAAAAATACAGGAAGATTGCGCCGCTCACCGGCGGCGAGAGACCACTCTTTCATATTTCGAGAAAAGGAAATTTGACATGGCGATTATGGGATTTCACAACATCAGAGTCACCGTCAGCGACTCGGGCGCGGCCGCGAAATGGTACGGAGAAATGCTGAGTTTCGAGGTGCAGTCCGACTCCGAGCGCACCCCCGAGTTCTCCGAGGCAGTGACCGGCGTTCCGGGGGCCACCCTCCGCGTTGTCCACATGAACGGCCACGGAATGCATTTCGAGTTGATGCAGTACGTCGTCGGTAGCGGGTCCCGAGTCGAGACGAGCCCCAACAACATCGGCAGCGCCCAGGTGGGTTTTTTGACCGACGACGGTCCGGCCCTTTACGCGGAGTGGAAGACCAAAGGGGTCAAGATGTGGTCGCCCGGCCCGGCCGAGGTGCCCAACGGTCCGATGAAGGGCAGTTTCATCTTCTTTTGTCAGGACCCGGACGGCAACGCCCTCAAGTTCATGCAAACTCCAAAGTAGGCCCGCCGGGAGAGACGGAATCATTTCGGAGAGCCTGGATTCCCATATCGTTGTATCGCCCGCCGGTGAGCTTTCCTGGCGCGGGAAAAAGATAAAGTGCGCGCTGGGGCGAAAGGGCGTTTCCCCTGAAAAAAAAGAGGGCGACGGGGCAACGCCCGCCGGCGATTTTCCGGTCCGGGAAATTTTTTACCGGCCCGATCGCGTTGACGGACTTGAAACCTCTCTTCGCCTCAGTCCGATTTCCGAGGATGACGGCTGGTGCGACGATCCCGGCGATCCCCACTACAACAGGCGTGTGAAGGTTCCCCATCCGGGAAGCCACGAAAAACTCTGGCGTGCGGATAATCTCTACGACATCTTTATTGTCTTGGGCCATAACGACGACCCACCGGAGCCGGGCAGGGGAAGCGCTATTTTTCTTCACGTAGCGACGGAGAATTACCCCCCGACGGAGGGCTGCGTCGCCGTCGCTTTTGACGATCTGGTTTGGCTGGCGCGGGAGCTTGGGCCCGAAACGATGGTCCGGGTTCTGGCGGTGGCCCAAGATTTCCCCGCCCCGGGCTAGGGACGGGGCTTTTCCGAAGGCGGCCACACTCAGCCAGCCGATGGATATCCGGAATGCCCCGGCGGGGAGGCTGAGGTATGATAAAAGCCATCGGAGAAACGATTTCTTTTATCCAGCGCATAGGGAGACGAAATGCATCCGTTCGATCTGAACAAAGAGCAGGAGTGGGATTCCGAGAGACATGTGGAAAAGATTTTGGGTAAATTCGGCGAGGGCGACGTGACGGTCGCCTGTTGGGAGCCGGGGCAGATTAGCCCCTACCACGCCCATCACGACTCGACCGAGATTTATTTCTGCTATACGGGCGGAGGCGTGATGACGACCGACGAGGGGAAAATCGACATTACGCCGGGCTCGTTTGTGGTTCATCCGCGCGGGGAGTTTCACGAATACGAAAATGGCCCGGAGCGGACGATGCTCTTCCGGGTGCGTTTCGGCGAGGGCATGAAGTCCTCCCGCCGGCACTGGCGCGGCCACCCGGATCACAAGCCCTCGGAGTAGGGGCGGTTTGAAGGTTTAATCCCATGGGCATCCGGGGTCTGAAGGACCGGCTCGTCGCCCGTCTTCTCACGCGTTATCCGGCGCTGGTGCTCAGATGGGCCGAGGGGCGGAAGTTTACGGCGGGCGACGCACTGGGCGATCCCTGGGCGGATCTTGATAAGCCTCTGGCCGAATGCCGCGTGGCGATAGTGACGACGGGGGGTGTGCACCTGAGGGACCAGTTGTCCTTCGACATGAAAAACCCGAACGGAGATCCCACCTTCCGCGAAATACCGGATGGCTCGCCGCGGGGCGATCTCACGATTACCCACAACTACTACGATCACAGGAGCGCCGACCGGGATATTAACGTGATCTTCCCCCCTCGACCGGCTCGGGGAGCTCGCCGGAGAGGGCCGGATCGCGGGGCGGGCGCCGCTTCATCTGGGTTTCATGGGCCATATCGACGGCCCGCTGGTCGATCGGCTCGTCAAGGAGACGGCGCCCGAGGCAGCGCGGCGGCTCATCGCCGCCGGGGCGGACTGCGTACTTCTCACCCCCGCCTGAGGGCTCTGCAACCGCTCGGTCGGGCTGATTCAGAAGGTCATCGAGGGGGCGGGCCTGCCCACCGTTTCAATCAGCCTTGTCCGCGAGATTGCTTTGCAGGTGCCCCCGCCCCGGGCGGTTTTTCTCTCCTGGCCGCTGGGGCACCCGCTGGGGGAGCCTGACCATCCCGCCCAGCAGCGTTGGGTGCTCCTGAACGCCTTTGCCCTCCTGGAGTCCGCGAGCTCTCCCGGCACTCTCGCCGAGCCCGGCTGGGAGTGGGGGTCGAACCCCTTCGAGGGATGAAGGCGAAAATTTCGATCACGCTGGGATGAGAAGATGTAAAGACAAGAATATCAACGAATTATAAGAATTACGGATACCCAGGTTCCGGCCTGTAGCCGGCTTCTGGAGAGGGTTTTCCCCCTATTGGCAGCGATAATTCGCGGCGGCGGCCTATTATCGCCGGAAAATCTATAAATAATTGATATTCGATGAGTTACAGGCTATCTGCGACCTGTGCGGGGGATGATTTCGCGCGTACTTATTCTCGACATCCCAGGCCACATATGCTCCAATTGGGGCCAGTTGGTTCCGTCGGAGCCGCTCCGCAAGCAAAGCCGCACCGCAAGGGGTTTTTCTTTGACCAAATCATCAACGGCCATACCCATCACCGCTCCCGTCGCCCGACTGGCCCGGGAGCTTGAGTCGATATCCGGGCAGGGGCTGGGGGATCGTAAATTCATCCAATCCGCCGGGCCCGCGCTGCGCCGGCTGCTGGCCGGGGAGGACTTTCTCCCGGCCGAGGCCACGCGGCCTTCGGCGAAAAGCTATGCGCGCCACCTCCTCCACGCCGACCCGGAGGACCGCTTTTGCCTGGCGGCCATGGTCTGGGCCCCGGGGCAAGGCACCCCGATTCACGATCACGACGGGACCTGGGGGATGATCGGCATGATCCAGGGAAGCCTCGAGGTGGTGGATTTCTTCTCCGCCGGAGCCGAAATCGCCTCCGGCGAGTTTGCCCTGAGGAGCGAGCCGCCGCATGTTCCCCGCGCGGACTCAAGCGGATGCGTGTGCGGTTGCGCCGATATCCATTCGGTCAACAATCCGTTTGGCGAAACGGCGATTTCCCTTCACGTCTACGCCCGCGAACTTGAGAGATGTCATGTCTTCGATCCGATTTCCGAAAAGGATGGCCGGTACATGGTGAGCGAAAAGACCCTGACGTATACGGACAACCCATCTTCGTAGGATAACTTTCATTGCCAAAATAAAACCCGTTTTTTCTTTCCTGCCGAGGCGCGGCGGGAGTTTTTTGTGTCCGCCCGGAACGATGGCGCGTTGACGCACTGGAAATGAAAATAAGGAAACGACTTTGATGAAAAGCAAGGGAAACTGGCGTAGCGGATTTGAAACGGTATCGAACATCCGGATGTTCTACCGCGATTGGCGCCCGGCCGGGGGAGAGTCGCTCCCGCCCGTGATCGCGCTGCACGGCTCCCTGTCCCAGGGCGCCATGTGGCTCGATACCGCCGAGAAAATCGGGAAGGTCCGGTTCGTTTGTCCGGATCAGCGCGGCTACGGCAAGAGCGAAGATCCCGGGCGGGGAGACGCGGCAGTGGACTTCGCCCAGGACGCCATCCGGCTGGCGGACGCGCTGGTCATCAGCCGCTATACGGTGATGGGCCATTCGTTCGCCGGGTCGATCGCCCTCAAGGTCGCCGCGATGGACCCGGATCGCGTCGCGAGCGTTGTGCTCGTCGACCCGACGGTCCGGAGCACGAAGGGAGCCCGGGGCAATCTCGACCTGGTGCGGAAGCGGCCTTACCGGTTCGATAATATCGAGGAGGCCCTGCGATTCTGGAAAGAATCCGAGGAAGGCCACTGGCCTGCTAGCAATCTCTCCCGGTTCGTCCGGTACATCATGGATATCGAGGGTGAGGGCGCGGCCTGCGAAATGCCCTTCGAGATGGAACGCCTGATTCGCCTCCGGGAGTTCCAGGCGTCCGCCGCGGGCGATTATTTTCCCGAAAAAATCGCCAAAAAAGTGAAGGCGCCCGTCCTGATCTTTCGCGGAGGGGTGAGCAACCGGCTTTCCAGCGAGGGCCATAAAAACCTCGAGTCGGGCTTTTCGAAAAAACCGAAAACCGTGGTTTGCCCCAAATCGGGTCATTTTCCTCCGGTGCAGGAACCGGCGATTTTCAACCGTGCCCTTACCCGATTTCTCGGTGGGGTGAGTTGAACAATGCATAGGATTGGACTTGATAAATCAGACGCGACCGGACGGGGGTCCTGAAATGGCCGAAGTCCAGGAAGCCTTGCAGCAGCCGGGCCTCGAAGAAGGTTCCGAGACGGAGGCAAAACAGGGAATAAAGCTCAAGGCCCATAGGCTGGGTCAGCTTTCCGCCACGGCCATCTGCGGAAACGACATTACCTCTTCGTGTCTCTACGTTTCGGCGCTGGCGATTATCTACGCGGGGAAATGGGCGCCTGTTTCGCTTTTGATGGTCGCTGCGGTTTTGTACCTTTACCGCTCCATCTACGCCGAGGTCGTCGGCGCCCTGCCGCTCAATGGCGGTGCCTATAACGCCCTGCTGAACACGACCAGTAAATCCCGCGCCTCTATCGCCGCCTGCCTGACCATTCTCTCCTACATGGCGACGGCTGTTATATCGGCGAGCGAGGCGATGCATTACGTTCAGTCGCTTTGGAGCGGCTTGCCGATCATCCCCGCCACGATTGCCCTGCTGGCGGTGTTCATGATCCTGACGATAGTCGGAATCACCGAATCGGCGATCGTCGCGGTGGTGATATTTATCGTTCATATCGTCACCCTGATATTATTGATCGTGGTCGGTGGGGGGTTCTTATTGACGAACGGGCTGAGCACTCTTTTCGAGAACCTTCAAACGTCCCCGCCGGGAGGTCTGACGACGGCGCTGGTGTTCGGGTTCGCCGCCGCCATGCTCGGCGTTTCGGGGTTCGAGAGTTCCGCTAATTTCGTCGAGGAGCAGGACGAAGGCGTATTCCCCAAAACCCTTCGCAACATGTGGGTTGCCGTGACCGTGTTTAACCCGGCCATGGCGCTTTTGGCCCTCGCTCTCATTCCCATCGGCGAGGTCGGCTCTCATCAGGAGGCGCTTCTTTCCTACATGGGAGCGATCTCCGGAGGGGCCTGGCTCTCCTGGTTGATCAGCATCGATGCGGCCCTCGTGCTCAGCGGAGCCGTGCTGACCAGCTACGTCGGCGTGAACGGCCTGATTCTCAGGATGACGCTGGATCGCTGCCTGCCCCAGACACTTCTCAAGACGAACCGCCGCCACACTTTCCACCGGATTATTATCGTTTTCTTTTTGCTGGCCGTTTCCGTTTTGCTGATTACGGAGGGCGAGCTGAAAGCGCTCGCCGGGGTGTACACCCTTTCGTTCCTTTCCGTCATGGCGCTGTTCGCCCTCGGAAATATTTTGTTGAAGGTGAAGCGGACGCGCCTCCCCCGGCCTTCCCGGGCGGGATGGACCACCGT